>CAMFLK010000066.1 GCA_945957135.1 uncultured Rhodospirillales bacterium | reverse complement strand
GCGCTGTGCAGCAGGGCGGCGATCAGCTCGGCGTCCGGCGGCAGCGGCAGGAATTCCCGCGCGCCGGCGCGGATGGCGCGCGCCGCCTCCTCCGGCTTGGCGTTGGCGCCGCAGGCGATCACGCCGGCGGCGATGCGCTCGTCGGCCATGGCGCGCATCAGCCCGACCACGTCATGCGCCAGGTCGCACAGCACCAGGCCGATGCCGCCCTCGCGCCGCAGCAGCGCCAGCGCCGCCGCCACGTCCGGCGCGTGGTCCAGCTTGGCCCCCCCGGCCAGCGCGATCTGTGCCGCGCGGCCCAGCTCGCCCGACAGCGCGCCGACGATGAGCAGACGGATCGCCATGGTCAGGCCGGCCGGTCGGATTTGACGATTTCGGTCATCGTCACGCCCAGCCGGTTGTCGTCCACCATCACCACTTCGCCGCGCGCCACCAGCCGGTTGTTGACGTAGATGTCGATGGCCTCGCCCAGCTTGCGGTCCAGCTCAACCACCGCCCCGCGCCCGAGCTTGAGCAGCTGCGAGACCTGCATGCTCGCCTTGCCCAGCACGGCGCTGACGGTGACGGGGATGTCGTACACCGCCTCCAGGTCGCGGCCCGAGCGCGGCGTGCCCTCCGGCGCGGCGCTGGCGGGATCGGCGATTTCAGCGAGTTCCATATCGTCGGACATGCGTGTCTCCGGCCCTATCAGGCGAAAGCGGGTTCTACGGCGGCCGCGCCGGGAAGCTCCGGCACGGCGGCCGTGCCCGAAAGCTCCGGCACGGCGGCCGTGTCGAGAAGATCCGCGGCGGGTTCATCGAGTTCGGGCATGTCGATCCCCGCCGCGCGCATCGCCTCGGCGAGTTCCGCGCGGGCGCGGGCGCCGTAGCGGCTGAAATTGCCGCCATTCGTCCAGCTCGCCCGCGCGTCGTCCAGCGCCAGCGCGGGATCGTCCACCATGCGCACCTGCGCGCGCTGCTCGGGCGGGAAGCCGGACATGGCGTCCTCGAGCGCCGGGCGCATCCGCGGGTTCACCGCCAGCACCACCTCCGGCACGTCGTGCAGGCGCGGCAGCACGTCCCCCAGCAGCGCGGCGATTTCCGCGGCGCCATGGCGCGCGCACAGCGCGGGCAGCATCAGGCGGAACATCGCCAGCATCATCCGCCCGCAGGCTTCCGTCGATTCCTCCGTCACCCGCGTCACCTCGGCGCGGCTGTCGGCGAGCGCGGCCGCGACGCAGCCGAGCAGCCGGGCGAGTTCGGCCTCGCGCTCCACCCGGGCCTGCGCCAGCCCCTCGGCGAACCCGGCCTCGCGCCCTTCCTGCCAGGCGGCGGCGATGGCGGGATCGGGTTCGGCCGGCGGTTCCTCCACCACCGGCGGCGGCGTCGCCGGCGCGTCGAAATCCTCGATGAACAGGCCGGCCCGCCGGTATGCCTCAATAGACAAGTTCTTCGTCCTTGCCTTCGCCGATGTCGATCTGCCCCTGCGCCGCCATCTCCTTGGCCAGCGCCACGATGGCGCCCTGCGCCTCGTCCACGTCGCGCAGCTTCACCGGCCCCAGCGCCTCGATCTCGTCGCGCAGCATCTTGCCCGCGCGCTCGGAGAGATTGCTGAAGAACAGCTCGCGCAGCTTCTCCGAGGCGCCCTTCAGCGCCAGCGGCAGCTTGTCCTTCTCCACCGCGCGCAGCAGCGTCTGCACCGCCATCGGCGTCAGCCGCTGCAGGTCGTCGAAGGTGAACATCAGCGACTTGATCTTGTCGGCCGACTCGCGGCTGCGCTCCTCCAGCGCGTTGATGAAGCGCAGCTCCGCCTGGCGGTCGAGATTGTTGAAGATCTCAGCCATCATCTCATGCGAATCCCGCCGCGTGCTGCGCGCGAGGTTGGACATGAACTCGGCGCGCAGCGTGCGCTCCACCCCGTCCAGCACCTCCTTCTGCACGCTCTCCATGCGCAGCATGCGCATCACCACTTCCATGGCGAAGCTCTCCGGCAGCATGGCCAGCACGCGCGCGGCGTGGTCGGGGCGCACCTTCGAGAGAACCACAGCCACGGTCTGCGGATATTCGTTCTTCAGGTAGTTCGCCAGCACCGCCTCGTTCACGTTGCCCAGCTTGTCCCACATCGTGCGCCCGGCCGGGCCGCGCACCTCCTCCATGATCTGCATCACGCGGTCGCGCGGCATGGTCTTCAACAGCAGCCGCTCGGTGTTCTCGAAATTGCCGACGAGGTTGCCGGTGCCGCCGAGCATGTCGGCGAACTCCGCGCACAGCCGCTCCACCACATCCGCCTTCACCGGGCCGAGCTGGGCCATGGCGGTGGAAATTTCCTTGATCTCGTCTTCATGCATCATGCTGAACAGCCGGGCGCACTGCTCCTCGCCCAGCGCCAGCATGAACACCGCCGCCTTCTGCGGCCCGGCCAGGCCGCGCTGCTCCGCCTGGCGGTTCACGGTGCCGCCTCCTGCTGCATCCACGACCGCACGATGGACAGGCTCTCGTCCGGATGCCGCTCCACCAGCTCGGCCAGCCGTCGCAACGAGGAGGCGCGCATCTGCCCATCGACGCTGGTCAGCGTCACCATGTTGTCGCCCTCGCCGCCGTCATGCTCCAGCATGGCCGAGGCGTCGGCCGGGCCTTCCACCAGCTTCACCCCGGCGCGGGCCAGGCCGTAATCGCTGCCGGCCAAGGTCAGCGCGTCGCCCCCGCCGCCGGGCAGGGCCGCCACCGCGCCGCCGGCGGGGCCGGCCAGGCTGGTCAGGCGGCCGATCATCGGGCGGAACACCAGCAGCAGGGCCGCCAGCGCCACCAGCCCGACCAGCCCGGTCTGCGCGAGGCGCATCAGGTCCGCCTTCTCCATCGGCAGGCCGAGCAGGGCGTGCGGCGCCACGCCCGCTGCCGCGCCGTCGCCGGCGAAGCGCATGCTCACCACATCGACATGGTCGCCGCGCTTCTCGTCGTAGCCGACGGCGCCGCGCACCACCCGGGCGATGCGGTCCAGCTCCTCCTGCGGCCGCGGCTTCCACTGCACCGCGCCATCCAGCCCCTTCTCCTCCACCCCATCCACCAGAACCGCGAGGCTCAGCCTGCGGATTTGCGGCTGGTCGCGCAGCACGGTGCGCACGGTCTTGCCGATCTCGTAGTTGATCGTCTCGTCCTGCTTGCCGTCCTGGCTGCCGGCCTGGTTGTTGTTGCCGGCGTCGGCATTGGGCAGGCTGTTCTGCACGGAGACGGTGGCGTTGGCCTCCGTGGTGCGGCTGGTCTCGTTGCTGGTCTGGGTGGAGCGCACCACCTGGCCCTCGGGGTCGTAGCGCTCCTGGGTTTCCTGGATGTGCTCGAAATCCATTTCCACCGTGGCCTCGGCCCGCACATGGCCGGCGCCCAGGCTGCGCTCCAGCATCTCCTCCACCGCGCGCGACAGGCGCGTCTCCGCCGCCCGGCGGATTTCCTCGGCATTGCTGGCCATCCCCGCCGGCCCCGCCTCGCCCGGCCGGGCCAGTAGGCTGCCATGGCTGTCCACCAGCGCGATGTTCTTCGGCCGCAGCCCCGGCACGGCGCCGGAAACGAGGTTGAGGATGGCCTGCACCCCCTCGCCGTCCAGCCGCGCCGCCCCGTTCATGGTCAGCACCACCGAGGCCTGGGCGTCGATCCGCTCGCGCGCGAAGGGCTCGCGCTTGGGCAGGACCAGATGCACCCTTGCCGCGCGCACGCCGGAGATGGTGCGGATGGAGCGCGCGATCTCGCCCTCCAGCGCCCGCACCTCGGCCATGCGCTGCTGGAACTGGCTCGCGGTGATGCCGTCGGCCTTGTCGAGCAGCTCGTAGCCCATGGAGCCGGAGGAGGGCAGCCCGTCCTTGGCCAGCAGCACCCGCGCCCGGGCCACCTGGTCCGCCGGCACCAGGATCTGCGTGCCGCTGCCGGCCAGCTGCTGGGGAATGTGCAGCCGGTCGAGCTGCTCGGTCATCTGCCCCGCCTCGCGCGGGTCGAGATCGCCGTAGAGCAGCGCCATGCGCTCCGTGCCGCCGCGCGAGGCGAGCACGGCGAGCATCGCCAGCATGGCCACCCCCACCGCCGCCATGGCCGCGAGCCGCGCCGCACCGAGCGCCTTCAGACCGTCCAGCAGCGCGCTCATATCGCGCCCGGTTGGCTGGTGCTGGGGAATGGAGAGACCATGCGCCTCCTGCATGCGCGGCGTTCTGCCTGGCCGCAGGGTGCCGGGCCGCGCTTACCGCCCGGTTAAGGAGCCGGCAGATTCTGCCGGGTGTCCCGCGCCGGGTTGGCTGGCGGCGGCGCGCAAAGCATCACTTGTGCGCCCGCCGCCGACCTGCTTGGCTGCCGCCCGTCGATGGTCCCGCGCGAGCGGGTGAAAAGGGAACGCCGTGCGTCCCGGCGGAACCTGCGGGTTCGGGGGCCAGTCGGCGGCTGCCCCCGCAACTGTCAGCGGCGCGAAGCCGGTCCGCTGCCCTCACGGGCGAGTCACTGAGCCCTCCGGCTCGGGAAGACAGGACCGGCCTCCCGGACCCGTCCGGGGCGCGGCGAGCCAGGAGACCTGCCATCGTCGCGCCAACCATCGCGCCGGGCGGGGTGCCCCGGCAGCGGGAGCCGACCGATGCGATCCCTGCCCACCCTTGCCCTCCTCGCGGCGCTGCTGCTCGCCGGCCCCGCCCGCGCGGAAACCCACTATCCCCTCACCCTCCAGAACTGCGGCAACACCCTCACCTTCCAGTCCTCGCCCCGGCGCGTCGTATCGCTCGGCCAGGCCACCACGGAGGTGCTGTTCAGCCTCGGCCTCGCCGACCGAATCGTCGGCACCGCCGTATGGTTCAGCCCGGTGCTGCCGGACTTCGCCGACGCCAACGCGAAGATCAGGCGCCTGGCCGACAACGACCCGAGCTTCGAGGCGGTGGTGGCCCAGAACCCCGACCTGGTGGCGGCGCAATACCAGTGGCATGTCGGCCCGCGCGGCTCGGTGGGCAAGCCGGAGCAGTTCGCCAGCCTGGGCATCCCGGCCTACGTGGCGCCTGCCGATTGCGCCGCCAAGGACAATACCGGCGCCGGCGACGGCGTGCGCGTCGCCCCCCTCACCATGGCGCCGGTCTATCAGGAAATCCGCGAACTGGCCGAGATCTTCAACGTGTCCGATCGCGGCGCGGCGCTGGTGGCCCGCCTGCAACAGCGCGAGAAGGACGCCATCGCCTCCATCGCCGGCACGCCGCGCGACCTGCCGGTGCTGTTCTGGTTCTCCAGCCGGGAAGTGAAAGGCGACCCGTTCGTGGCTGGGCGCAACGGCGCCCCTGCCTATATCCTCAGCGTGCTGGGCGAGCGCAATGTGATCACTGTGAACGACGAATGGCCCACCGTCGGCTGGGAATCCATCGTCGCCGCCAACCCCGCGGTGATCGTCATCGGCCGCATGGACCGCCGCCGCTTCCCCGCCGACGACGTGGCGGTGAAGCTGGACTTCCTGAAGACCGACAAGGTGGTCAGCCAGCTCGACGCGGTGCGCAAGGGCCGCATCGTGGTGATGGACGCGCAGGCGATGAACCCGGGCCTGCGCACGATCGGCGGCATCGAGGTGCTGGCCGAGGCGATCCGGGGCTTCGGCAAGGCGCCGTGACAGAAGGCGCCTTCGCTTTGATGATTGTGCTTGCGTTGCGGGGGCCGGCGTCAAGGCTCGCTTCGCTCAAGCGCCTTGATCCCGTCCCCCGCGACGAAGCCAGTGCGCGCAGGCAAAGCCTGCGGGGCATGCGAAGAATGAACGAGAGTGCGCCGTCTTTCGTGTTGGGCGCGGGGGGACGATGACGCCGTTGTGGACCACCGGCGGCTGGCCCGCCCGCCTCGCCCTGGCCGGCGGTTCGCTCGTCGTGCTCGCGCTGTCCATCGCCCTCGCCATCTCCGTCGGCGAGGTGAAGGTGCCGATGGACGTCGCCGCCAAGGCCATCGGCAACCGCCTGTTCGGAGCCGGCTACGAGATCGGCCGGCTGCAGGAAGGCGTGGTGTGGGACTACCGGCTCAGCCGCGCCCTGCTCGCCGCCAGCTGCGGCGCCGGCCTCGCCCTGTCCGGCGCGGTGCTCCAGGCGCTGCTGCGCAACCCGCTCGCCGAGCCCTACATCCTCGGCATCTCCGCCGGCGCCTCCACCGGCGCCGTGGCGGTGGTGATCGTCGGGCTCGGCGGCGGCGTGGTCTCGCTGTCCGGCGGCGCCTTCCTCGGCGCCATCGCCGCCCTGGTGCTGGTCGCCCTGCTCGCCGCCGGCGCCGGCGGGGGCGAGCGCATCATCCTCGCGGGCGTGGCCGGCGCGCAGCTGTTCAACGCCCTCACCTCCTACATCGTCACCACCGCCGCCAATGCCGAACAGGCACGCGGCGTGATGTTCTGGCTGCTCGGCAACCTCTCCGGCGTGCGCTGGCCGGACGTGGCGCTGGCCGCCCCGCTCACCCTGGCCTGCGCCGCCATCTTCCTGGTCCACGCCCGCGCGCTGGACGCCTTCACCTTCGGCACCGACGCGGCGGCCTCGCTCGGCGTGAACGTGGCCCGCGTGCGCCTGGTGCTGTTCACCCTCACCGCCGCGCTGACGGCGACCATGGTCAGCATCGTCGGCTCCATCGGCTTCGTCGGGCTGGTGGTGCCGCACGCCGCGCGCTTCCTGGTCGGCCCCGGCCACGCCCGCCTGCTGCCCGCCTGCCTGCTCGCCGGCGCCTCCTTCACCGTGCTGGCCGACGTGCTGTCACGCACCCTGATTCCGCAACAGACCCTGCCGATCGGCGTGGTCACCGCCCTGGTCGGCGCCCCCGCCTTCGCGGTGATCCTGCTGCGGGCGCGGCGGCGATGACTGTCGCCTTGCGCGACGTGCGCTGGGCGGCCGGCGGGCGCAGCATCGTCGATGGCGTCACGCTCGACGTGCCCGGCGGCGCCACGCTCGGCCTGCTCGGCCCCAACGGCTCCGGCAAATCGAGCCTGCTGCGGCTGATCGCCGGGCTGCGCAAGCCGGCCGGCGGCACCGTCATGCTCGACGGCGTGCCCATCGCCCGGCTGCGCCGCGCCGAGGCCGCGCGCCGCATGGCCTTCGTCGCCCAGGACTCCACCACGGAGGTGGCGGTGACGCTGGGCGAGGTGGTCCGCCTCGGCCGCACCCCCCATCGCGGCGCATTCGGCGCCTGGACCGAGCGCGACCAGCAGGCGGTGGCCACCGCGCTCGCTTGCACCGGCCTCGCCGGCCGCGAGCACCAGCCCTGGCACACCCTCTCCGGCGGCGAGCGCCAGCGCACCCAGATCGCCCGCGCCCTCGCCCAATCCCCCCAGCTGCTGCTGCTGGACGAACCCACCAACCATCTCGACATCCGCCACCAGCTCGACATTCTCGCCTTGGTGCGCGGCCTGGGGATCACCAGCATCGTCGCCCTGCACGACCTGAACCTCGCCGCCACCTTCTGCACCCGTGTGGCGGTGCTCAGCCGCGGCCGGCTGGTCGGCGCCGGGCCGCCCGAGGATATCCTGACCCCGGCGCTGATCCACGACGTGTTCGGCGTGCGCGCCGACATCCAGCCGCGCGCCGGCGGCGACGCGATGCATATCCGCCTTCGCCGCTGAGACCGGTCCGCGCGCCAGGCAAGGCCCGGCACCCCCGATCATTCCCCGTCGGCAGCACCCTCGAACGGATCCACCGGATAGCGCACCCCGGTCAGGCACAGCCCGTCCGCCGGCGCCGTCGGGCCGGCGGCGGCGCGGTCGCGGGCGGCCAGCACCGCCGCCATGCGCGCGACCGGCCACCGCCCCTCACCCACCAGCTTCAACGATCCCACCATGTTGCGCACCTGGTGATGCAGGAAGCTGCGTGCTTCCGCGACCACCTCGATCACCTCGCCCAGCCGGCGCACCTCCAGCACATCCAGCGTGCGCAACGGCGAATTCGCCTGGCACGCGGCGGCGCGGAACGAGGTGAAATCATGCCGCCCCAACAGCGCCCGCGCCGCCGCGGCCATCGCCCCCGCATCCAGCGGCGGCGTCACATGCCACACCCGGGCATCCAAGGCCGGCCGGGCGCGACGGTTCAGGATGCGATAGCGATAGAATCGCCCCGTCGCGGAAAACCGCGCGTGAAACCCCTCCGGCGCCACCACCGCCCGCACCACCGCCACCCGATGCGGCCGCGTGTGGAAATTCAACGCATCGCGCAGCCGCTCCGGCGCCAACGCCACCGCGAGATCGACATGCGCCACCTGCCCACCGGCATGCACCCCCGCATCCGTGCGCCCCGCCGCCTGGCACACCACCGGCGCGCCACGCACCAGCCGCGCGGCCGCCTCCTCGAGCACCTGCTGCACGGAGACGCCACTGGCCTGCCGCTGCCAGCCGACAAAACCCGCGCCGTCATATTCGAGCAGGAGAGCGTAGCGGGGCATCAGGACGGCAAGGCGAGGAGCGCTGCCCCTCCCCCCCGCTCGGGCGGCGCCCCTCGCGGCGCCTTGCCGTCCGCCGTCACCCCAGCATCGTCCCGGCCGGCACGGCGTGGCCGCGCAGGAACGCGGGGGCGTCCATGGCGGCGCGGCCGGGCGCCTGCACGCGCAGCAGGCGCAGGGCTTGGGCCCCGCAGGCCACCAGCAATGCGTCATCGAGCGTCTGGCCGGGCGGGCCGTGCCCGGGTTCGGGCCGGGCGGCGAGGATTTTCAGCGTCGCGCCGCCGAGCTCGCAGAACGTGCCAGGCCAGGGGTTCAGGGCGCGTATCCGGCGGTCGAGGCTGGCGGCGGGGTGGGACCAGTCGAGTTTGCCGTCGGCGCGGGTGAGTTTGGGCGCGTAGCTGATGCCGGCTTCGGGTTGCGGGATCGCGGGGGGCGCTTCGGCCAGGGCGCGCAGGATCAGCCGGGCGCCCATGGCGGCGAGCGTGTCGTGCAGCCAGGCGGCGGTGGCGGTGGGGCCGAGCGGCACGGAGTCGCGCAGCAGCATGGCGCCGGTATCGAGGCCTTCGTCCATCTGCATGATCGTCACCCCGGCGGCGGCGTCGCCGGCGAGGATGGCGGCCTGGATCGGCGCGGCGCCGCGCCAGCTTGGCAGCAGGCTGGCATGGATGTTGATGCAGCCCCGCCTGGGGGCGGCCAGCATGGCGGCGGGCAGGATCAGCCCGTACGCGGCGACGATCGCGGCGTCGAGGTCCAGCCCGGCGAAGAAGGCGTGTTCCGCGGCATTGCCGCGCAGCCGCGCGGGGGTGCGCACCGTCAGGCCCAGCGCCTCCGCCGCCACCTGCACCGGGGCGGGGCGCACGGCGTGCCCGCGCCCGGCGGGGCGGGGCGGCTGGCAATAGACGCAGGCGATCTCGTGCCCCGCCGCGTGCAGGGCGCGCAGCGCCGGCACCGCGAAATCCGGGCTGCCCATGAAGGCGAGGCGCATCTACTTGCCCTTCAGCCGCATTTCCTTGGCCAGGCGGCGCATGATCATGTTGCGCTTGAGCACCGAGAGATGGTCGGTGAACAGCACCCCGTCGAGATGGTCGATCTCGTGCTGCAGGCAGGCGGCGAGCAGCCCGTCCGCCTCGATCTCGCGGCGGATGCCGGCCTCGTCGTGATGGCGCACCTTCACCCGGGCGGGGCGGGTCACGTCGGCGTACTGGCCGGGCAGCGACAGGCAGCCTTCCTCGCGGGTGGCCAGTTCCTCGCTCGCGTTGATGATCTCGGGGTTCACCAGCACGATCGGCTTGCGGGCGTCGTCCGGCATCAGGTCGATCACCACCAGCCGCAGCTTCACCCCCACCTGCGGGGCGGCCAGCCCGATGCCCGGCGCCTTGTACATGGCGTCGAACATGCGCGGGATGAGGGCGCGCACCTGCTCGCCATCCCCCGCCCCCACCGGGCGGGCGCGGGCCTTCAGCGTGGGGTGCGGCGCGATCAGGATGGCCAGCGTGTCGTCTTCGGGGTCCATGGCGGCGGAGAGTGCCGCCGGCCCCTTGCGGAAACAACCCGGCCCCTTGCACTGAGGGCACATATTGCCAAGATAATCCTCGCCGGGTTGCCGCTGTCGGGGCCCGGTTCCGCTTCGCTCGCATGAGGAGGCCTATCGAAGTGACCCGCCTGTTCGCGTCCCCGCTGTTTCTCGGCTTCGACCATCTGGAGCAGATGCTGGAGCGCGCGTCGAAGAACTCGTCGGACGGGTATCCGCCGTACAATATCGAGCAGGTCGGCCCGACCACCCTGCGCATCACCCTCGCCGTCGCCGGCTTCACCATGGACGACCTGCAGATCACGCAGGAGGACAACCAGCTGGTGATCCGCGGCCGCCAGGCGGACGATTCGCAGGGCCGGGTGTTCCTGCACCGCGGCATCGCCGCCCGCCAGTTCCAGCGCGCCTTCGTGCTGGCCGAGGGGATCGAGGTGCAGGGCGCCTGGCTCGACAGTGGATTGCTGCATATCGACCTCGTGCGCCCGCAGCCGGAAGCCAAGGTGAAGACCATCCGCATCTCCGCGCCCCGCGGCAAGGCCGGCGGACCGGTGCTCAACGCGCGCGGCGACGACAGCGACAGGAAAGGAGACTGACCGATGGACAACGAAACCCAGGTGCAGGGCAGCTTCGACATCCGCCACCTCTCGGCGGACCAGCTCGCCAAGCTCGGCGTGTCGCAGATCGCCTATGTGAAGCCGGTGGTGCTGAACGGCGCCCTTGCCTTCGCCATCCACGCGGCCGACGGCACCCCCATGGCGGTGGCGGAAAACCGCGACGTGGCGGTGGCGGCGATCCAGCAGCACGAGATGCTGGCGACGCTGGTGCACTGAACCGCCGCAGCAGATAATCGCATAAAGATATCTTTAACTGTCTTGACGCACCCGACGGGCGACGGCATGCTTCGCCCGTCGTGGTTCTCCGCCCGCCCCGTGGCGGCGTGGAGCTAAGAGGGAAGCCGGTCGATGCCGGCGCTGCCCCCGCAACTGTGAGCGGCGAGCTTCTGTCCATCAGGGTCACTGGGGCGCGAGCCCTGGGAAGGCCGGACAGCAGGCGACGACCCGCGAGCCAGGAGACCTGCCCCGACACATATCGTCCTCCGGCGGGGTGACCGGGCGGCCGCTCGTGTCCGCGCGCGGAACCCCCTGGGCCCGTGCCCGTCCCCGCGCGCCTGTCCGTCGGCCTCGCCCCAACCGGGTTAGAGGCTGAAATGACCGTCACCGTCGCCACATTGGGCTTTCCCCGCATCGGACCGAAGCGCGAGTTGAAGATCGCGCTGGAGAGCCATTGGTCCGGCAAGACCGATGCCGCCGCGCTGCTCGCCACCGCCGCCGATCTGCGCGCCAAGGCCTGGGCGCGCCAGCGCGAGCTGGGCGCGGACATCATCCCCTCCAACGATTTCTCCCTCTACGACCATGTGCTCGACACCAGCGCGATGGTCGGCGCGGTGCCGGCGATCTATGGCTGGCAGGGCGGCCCGGTCGGCCTCGCCACCTATTTCGCCATGGCCCGCGGCGCCCAGGGGGGAGACGGCGGGGACGTGTGCGAGCACGGCCACGCCCATTCGCATGAGGGCGTGCCGGCCGCCGAGATGACCAAGTGGTTCGACACCAACTATCACTACCTGGTGCCGGAGTTCAGCGCGGGCCAGCGTTTCGCCCTCTCCTCCACCAAGGCGGTGGACGAATTCCTGGAAGCCAAGGCGCAGGGCATCATCACCCGCCCGGTGCTGCTGGGCCCGGTCACCTTCCTCAAGCTCGGCAAGGCCCGCGGCCACGGCTTCGACCCGCGTGACCTGCTCGCCGACCTGCTGCCGGTCTATGCCGACATGCTCGCCCGCCTCGCCGCCGCCGGCGCCGAGTGGGTGCAGATCGACGAGCCCTGCCTGGTGCTCGACCTCGACGCGCGCGACCACGCGGCCCTGCGCACCGCCTATGTCGCGCTGGTCCAGGCCGCCCCGGGCCTCAAACTGATGCTCGCCACCTATTTCGGCGCCCTCGGCGACAACCTCGCCACCGCGCTCGCCCTGCCCGTGCACGGGCTGCACGTGGACCTGGTGCGGGCGCCGGAGCAGCTCGACGCGGTGGTGGCCGGCGCCCGGCCCGACCTCGTGCTGTCGCTCGGTGTGATCGACGGCCGCAACATCTGGAAGGCCGACCTCGCCGCCATCCTCGACCGCATCGCGCCGGTGGCGGCCACCCGCAGCATGATCGTCGCGCCCTCCTGCTCGCTGCTGCACACGCCGATCGACCTCGCCCGCGAGACCGCGCTCGATCCCGAAATCCGCGACTGGCTGGCCTTCGCCGTGCAGAAGGTGGCCGAGCTCGCGGTGCTGGCCAAGGCGCTGAACCAGGGCCGCGACTCGGTACGCGAAACGCTCGCCGCCGCCTCCGCCGCCGTCGGCTCCCGCCGCACCTCGCCGCGCATCAACAACCCGGCCGTGCAGGCCCGCCTCGCCGCCGCCGACGCCGCCATGGGCCGCCGCCACGCCCCCTTCGCGGCGCGGCGTCCGGCCCAGCACCAGCGGCTCGGCCTGCCTGCCTATCCCACCACCACCATCGGCTCCTTCCCGCAGACCGCCGAGGTGCGCAAGGCCCGCGCCGACCACGACAAGGGCGTGATCGACGACGCCGCCTACGCCCGGTTCCTGCGCGAGGAAACCGCCCGCGCCGTGCGCTGGCAGGAGGAGGTGGGGCTCGACGTGCTGGTGCATGGCGAGTTCGAGCGCAACGACATGGTGCAGTATTTCGGCGAGCAGCTCGCCGGATTCGCCTTCACCAAATTCGCCTGGGTGCAGTCCTACGGCTCGCGCTGCGTGCGTCCGCCGATCATCTTCGGCGACGTCTCGCGCCCCGAGCCGATGACCGTGGCGTGGTGGCGCTACGCCCAGTCGCTCACCAGCCGGCCGATGAAGGGCATGCTCACCGGCCCGGTGACCGTCCTCAACTGGTCCTTCGTGCGCGACGACCAGCCGCGCGGCCTCACCTGCCGCCAGATCGCCTTCGCCATGCGCGACGAGGTGGTGGATCTGGAGAAGGCGGGTGCCGCGATCATCCAGATCGACGAGGCCGCCCTGCGCGAGGGGCTGCCGCTGCGCCGCGGCGAGTGGCCGGCCTATCTCGACTGGGCGGTGGAGTGCTTCCGCATCACCGCCTCCGGCGTGGCCGACGCGACGCAGATCCACACGCATATGTGCTACTCGGAGTTCAACGACATCATCGCCTCGATCGGCGCGATGGATGCCGATGTCATCTCCATCGAGACCGCGCGTTCGCAGATGGAGCTGCTCGACGCCTTCGCCTCCTACGACTATCCGGCGGAGATCGGGCCGGGCGTGTACGACATCCACTCGCCGCGCGTGCCGGCGGTGGGCGAGATGACGCAGCTGCTGCGCGCCGCGGTGCGGCGCCTGCCCGCGGAGCAGCTCTGGGTCAATCCCGATTGCGGCCTCAAGACCCGCAAATGGCCGGAGGTGAAGCCGGCGATCGAGAACATGGTCGCCGCCGCCCGCGCGGCCCGCGCCGCCTGATGCGAACGGTAAACCACCCATGCACAGCCAAACCCTGCAACGCTGGCTGGCGGGCGAGCGCGTCTCCCCGCTGCCGGCGCGCCGTGCCGGCCAGAAGCCGCCCGCTTTGTCCTTCGAGTTCTTCCCCCCGCGCACCGAGGCGCTGGAGCAGCAGCTCTGGGCCTGCATCCGCCGGCTCGCGCCGCTGCGGCCGCGCTTCGTCTCCGTCACCTATGGCGCCGGCGGGTCCACCCATGCCCGCACCCACGCCACCGTCGCCCGCCTGGCGCGCGAGACCGATCTGGTGCCCGCCGCCCATCTCACCTGCGTCGGCGCCACGCGGGCGGAGGTGGACGCGGTCGCGCGCGGCTATTGGGATGCCGGGGTGCGCCACATCGTGGCCCTGCGCGGCGACCCGCCCGCCGGCACCGCCTACGCGCCGCATCCCGGCGGCTACGCCACGGCCGCCGAGCTGGTGGAGGGCCTGCGCCGGGTCGCGGATTTCGAGATTTCCGTGGCCGCCTATCCCGAGACGCATCCCACCGCGATCAGCCCGGCCGCCGATCTCGACAACCTCAAGCGCAAGCTCGATGCCGGGGCCACGCGGGCGATCACCCAGTATTTCTTCGAGACCGCGACCTATCTCCGCTTCCTCGACCGCTGCCTCGCCGCCGGCATCACCGCGCCGATCGTGCCGGGCATCATGCCCGTGACCAATTCCGCCCAGGCCGCGCGGTTCTCCGCCCTGTGCGGCACCGCCGTGCCCGACTGGTTGGGCGATCTCTTCGAGAACATCGAGGAGGGCGCGGAAACCCGCCGCCTCGTCGCCTGCATCGTCGCCGCCGAGCAGGTGCGCACCTTGCAGGCCAACGGCGTGGACGAGTTCCACTTCTACACGCTGAACCGGCCCGAGCTGACCTATGCCATCGCCCATATCCTCGGCGTCCGCGCCAGCCAGCCGGCCAGCGTCGAGGCGGCCTCCTTCGCTTGATGGATTGTGCTTGCGTTGCGGGAGACGGCGTCAAGGCGCGCTTCGCTCAAGAGCCTTGACCCCGTCCCCCGCAACGAAGCCAGGACATACATGCGAAGAATGGAGAGACGTGAGCCCTTTCCCGTTTTCCTGATCGGCTGAAAATTCCGCCTTCCCGACCTGGCCTTCCTCCCGCAGGCGCCGCGCGCAGATGCCGTCAAGGGCCTTGAGTAAGCGACCCCTGGACGGTATCGAGCACAGCGCCACCCTCGAAGAAGGTGGGCCCGCCCCCGGAGAGCCCGATGACCGACCCCGCCCGCCCCGTGCTCACCCCGCCCGACGGCCAGACCCGCGTCCTGCTGCACTCCTGCTGCGCGCCCTGCTCCGGCGAGGTGATGGAGGCCATGCTCGCCTCCGGCATCGACTACACGATCTTCTTCTACAACCCGAACATCCACCCCCGCCGCGAATACGACATCCGCAAGGACGAGAACATCCGCTTCGCCGACAAGCACGGCATCGCCTTCATCGACGCCGATTACGACCCGGACAACTGGTTCGCCCGCGCCAAGGGCATGGAATGGGAACCCGAACGCGGCATCCGCTGCACCATGTGCTTCGACATGCGCTTCGAACGCACCGCCCTCTACGCCCACGAACACGGCTTCCCGGTGATGACGAGCAGCCTCGGCATCTCCCGCTGGAAGAACATGGCGCAGATCAACGAATGCGGCCATCGCGCCGCAAGCCCGTACGACGGGCTGCAATACTGGGACTTCAACTGGCGCAAGGGCGGCGGCGCCGACCGTATGATCGAAATCTCCAAGCGCGAGGAATTCTACCAGCAGGAATATTGCGGCTGCGCCTACTCGCTGCGCGACACCAACGCCCATCGCCGCGCCAGCGGGCGCGAGGCCATCCGCATCGGCACCCAATTCTACGGCCGCACCCCCGACGGGGTCTGACGCCCCGCGCCCTCACGCCCACGGCAGGAGAAACAGGCAGCCCATGTACGACGTCATCGTGGTGGGGGCCGGGTCCGCCGGCGCCCCGCTGGCCGCCCGGCTGTCCGAAAATCCCAGCCGCCGCGTGCTGCTGCTGGAAGCCGGGCGCGACTGGCGCGGCCACGAGGCGCCCGCCGCCCTGCGCTCGGCCAACATCATCCCCTTCATGCACGACCCCGCCCACCAGGCGGGCTGGCAATGGCCCACCCTGATGTCCCGCCGCACCGCGGCCCAGGAGCCCAAATTCTACTGGCGCGGCCGCGCCCTCGGCGGCAGCTCCACCGTCAACGCCCAGATCGCCATCCGCGGCGTGCCCGCCGCCTTCGACGCCTGGGCCGAAGCCGGCTGCGAAGGCTGGGCCGCCGCCGACGTGCTGCCGCTGTTCGACCGCATCGAGGACGACGCCGATACCGGCACCGCTCCCGGCATCCGCCAGGGCGGCCCGCTGCCCGTCCACCGCACGCCCCCGGAGCAATGGGGCGCCGTGGACCGCGCCCTGCGCGACGCCGCCCTGGCCTGCGGCTATCCCTGGAAACCCGACCTCAACGCCCCCGAAGGCGAAGGCGTCTCCGGCTACCCGATCAACAGCCGTGCCGGCCAGCGCGTCACCACCAATGACGGCTACCTCGAACCCGCGCGCGAACGGCCCAACCTGGACATTCGCGGCGACGCGCTGGTCGATCGCGTCACCTTCACCGGCCGCCAGGCCACCGGCGTGCGCGTGCGCATCGGCGGCGTGTGGCAGGACATCGCGGCGCGCGAGATCGTGCTGTCGGCCGGCGCCATCCACTCGCCCGCCATCCTGCTGCGCTCCGGCATCGGCGACGCGGCCCGGCTGCGCGCGCTGGGCATCGCCATCGTGCACGACCTGCCCGCCGTCGGCCGCGACCTGATGGACCACCCGATCGTCCGCGCCACCCTGGTCCTGAAACCACAATTCCAGGCCAAGGGCGCCGACGCCCGCCACACCAATTGCTGCGTCACCTACAGCAGCCATCTCGGCGGCGGCGGCGAACGCGACATGATCCTCATCGCCTTCAACCACCGCCTGCTGAACGGACCCGACCCCGGCCCCACCGGCGCCATCGGCGCCGCCCTCTACGACGCCTTCTCGCGCGGCGAGGTGACCCTCGCCTCCGCCAACCCCGATTCCGACCCGGTGGTGGAGGAGAACATGCTGTCCGACCCGCGCGACCGCCTGCGCCTGCGCGACGCCGTCCGCCGCCTCGCCACCCTCGCCGCCCACCCCGCCCTGGCCGAAACCAGCGACACCATCACCCTCGGCGACAGCAACCTGCCCCTGCCCACCGCCGCCACCCTGCCGGAGATGGAACTGGACACGTTGCTGCTGCGCGAAGCCAGCGACATCCAACACGCCGCCGGCACCTGCCGCATGACCGCCCACGAAGACCCGCGCGGCGTGGTCGATCCCGACCTGAACGTGCGCGGCGTGACCGGCCTGCGCGTGTGCGACGCCGCCATCATGCCCACCGACTGCCGCGCCAACCTCCACTTCACCTGCGTGATGATCGGCGAAAACCTCGCGCGGCGGATGGGGGCGGGGTAGGAAAGGGAAGGCAAGGCAAGGCGGGGGCTTCGCCCCTCGACCCCACTGGGGCCTTAGGCCCCAGACCCCATTCGTTCAGGCAAGGGCGTGCCGACTCAGCAAACCATGTGAGGCGGAAAGCCCAGTTTGATGGGCCTTCGGCCCGAAGGGGAAAAATAAGAGGTCAGCGCATTTTCCTGTTGCGTCGGAGAACATGGTTCCGGTAGAATGGAACTTATGTTGAACCAGGAGCCCAACCCCAGCTACCCCCAACTCAAGACGCCCCTGGCG
>CAMFLK010000065.1 GCA_945957135.1 uncultured Rhodospirillales bacterium | reverse complement strand
GGCTGCCCCATCCCGGCAAGCGCCGCTCCGCCACCCTGGCCGCCGCCCTGCGCCGGCGGGTGGAGGCCCGCGTCGCCGCCCGCCGCGCCGCCCCCCTCGCCAACACCCGGCCGCGCGACGACCTGATCGACCTGCTGCTGGGCGCCGCCGACCCCGAGACCGGCCGGCGCATGACCGATGCCGAGATCGGCGACAACCTGCTCACCTTCCTCACCGCCGGGCACGAGACCACCGCGCTGGCCCTGGCCTGGACGCTCGACCTGCTCGCCCGCCACCCCGCCATCGCCGAACGGCTGCGCGCCGAGATCGCGGCGGTGACCGGCGGCGCGCCGCTGGCCCCCGCCCATGTCGCGGCGCTGGCCTACACCCGCCAGGTGTTCGAGGAGGCGCTGCGCCTCTATCCCCCGGCCGCGCTGATCGTCCGCCGCGTCGCCACCGGCTTCGAACTCGGCGGCGCCGAGCTGGCGCCCGGCACGCTGCTGGTGGTGCCGGTCTTCGCCATCCATCGCCATGCCGCGCTGTGGCCGGCGCCGGAGGCGTTCGACCCCGGCCGCTTCGCCCCCGACCAGGCGGCCGCGCGCCACCGCTACGCCTACCTGCCCTTCGGCGCCGGCCCGCGCGTGTGCATCGGCGCCGGCTTCGCCATGCTGGAAGGCGTGGCGATCCTGGCCGTGCTGCTGCGCGACCTGCGCTTCACCGCACTGGCGCCCGAACCGCCGGCCCCGCACCTGCGGATCACGCTGCGCCCGGCCACGCCGCTGATGATGCGGGTGGAGGGCTGAGCTATTCCCGCCGGCTTCCGGCGCGGATTTCGTGGTAGTCGCGGCCGAAATAGATCAGCCCTTCGTGGACCTCGCCGGACTGCACGGCGTCCACCTCGCAGAAGAACACGCTGTGCGTGCCCATCTCCATCACCTGCACGATGTGGCAGTCGAAGCTCACCACCGCGCCGGTCAGCACCGGGGCGCCCGTGGCCAGCTTGGTCCAGCTCGCGGCGGCGAAGCGCTCGTCGTATTCATGCGCGGTCATGCCGGCGAACATCGGCGACAGCGCGCGCTGCCCGGCGGCCAGCGTGTTCACGCACAGCACGTTGTTCATCTTCAGCGCCGCGTTGGAATCGCTGGTGCGGTTGAGGCAGACCAGCAGGGTCGGCGGGTCGTCCGTCACGCTGCACACGGCCGAGGCGGTGAAGCCGCGCCGCCCGCCCGGGCCGTCCGTGGTGATCACGTTCACGGCGGCCCCCAGCCGGGCCATGGCCTCGCGATAGAGTGTGCGTTCGATCACCGGTTCCGTCCTTGCGTCGTGCCGATCTTCGCCGAAGTTTCGCCGGCCCGCCAAGGGCAGATGGGGCCCGCCAAGGGCAGATGGGATGGTTGCGGGGGTTTTGCACCCATCCCATCCTGCGCTGATGCCCCTTCCAGTCCCCGGCCGCGCGGTGCCGCGCTACGTGCTGTATGGCGAGCCCGCGCGCACGGCCGACCCCGGCTTCCTGCACATGGAGCCGCTGGCCGCCCGCTCCGCCCTGCATGGCTGGGAGATCGCGCCCCACCGGCATGACGGGCTGCACCAGCTGTTCTGGGTGCGCGCGGGGGGCGGCACCGCCTGGCTGGACCAGACGCGCCACGATTTCGCCGGCCCCGCGCTGGTGATCGCCCCGCCCGAGACGGTGCACGCCTTCGCCTGGTCCACCCAGTCCGAGGGCTGGGTGCTGACCCTGGCGCAGGGCTACCTCGCCCGCATCGGCCAGGATTGCGAACCGGAGGTCGCCGCCGCCTTCAACGCCGGGCGGGTGCTGCCGGCCGCCGCCCAGGCCCCGGCGATCGAGGCGGCGCTGGCCGGGCTGGACGAGGAGCTGCGCTACGGCGCCCCCTGCATGGCCACCGCCGCCGCCGCCCTGGTGCGCCTGCTGCTGGTCGCCACCGCCCGGCTCGCGCCGGCCGAGACCGAACCGACCCCGCCCGGCGGCGCCATCTGGCAGCGCTGGCGCGCGGCGCTGGAGGCGGGGTTCCGCACCCACCACGCCGTGGCCGAAATCGCCGCCCCGCTCGCCGTCACGCGCGGCCGGCTGGACACGATCTGCCGTCGCCATGCCGGCCGCAGCGCCCAGCAGATGCTGCACGACCGCATCGTCCTGGAGGCCCAACGCGACCTGCTCTACACCGGCCTGACCGTCGCCGAGATCGCCCACGACCTCGGCTTCGCCGACCCCGCCTATTTCTCCCGCTTCTTCCTGCGCGAGACCGGCGCCACCCCCGGCACCTACCGCCGCAACAGGGGTTCCTAGAGAAGGGGCAGAACGATGTCCCGCAGCACCGCCAAGGGCGGCCGCCACTGGTCTGGCGTGTCGTAATTCCCCGCGGTGACCGCCACGGCGAGGTCGAGATCGGGCAGCAGGAACAGGCGCTGGCCGCCATTGCCCATCGCGCTCACGGTGCGTTCCCACACCACCTTGCCCGCCACGCTGCGCCCCACCGCGCCGAGATACCAGTGCCAGCCATAGCGCCGCCCATCCGGCAGCCCCACCGACGGCGTGAAGCAGCGCGCGAGCCAGGACGCCGGCACCACCTGCCGCCCCTGCCACGCGCCATCCGCCAGCACGCACATGCCGATGCGCAGCAGGTCGCGCGTGGACAGGCGCAGGCCGGAGGCGGCGCTGGCCACGCCGTCCGGCCCGGGCGTCCAGCTGAATTGCGCGATGCCGAGCGGGGCGAACAGATTGGCCTCGGCGAATGCCTCCAGGCTCTGCCCGCTGCCGGTGGCGATCAGCGCCGCGAGCAGCGCCGTGGCGCCGCCATTGTAGGTCCAGCGCTGGCCGGGCGGCTCAGTCACCGGGCGGGACAGCACGTAGCGCAGCCGGTCCTCCGCCCTGTCCATGGCGATCTCGCTGTTGCGCGGATCGGTGTATGGCAGGGTCAGCTCGTCCCACTCCGTGCCCAGCGTCATCGACAGCACATGCGCGAGGGTCAGCCGCGCCCGCGCGGGGTCGCCGAGCATCGCATCCGCCAGATCGGCATGGGCGGGGAACTGGGCCAGCAGCGGCGCCTCGGGCGGCGGCACCAGCCCGCGCTCCAGCGCGATGCCGTAGAGCAGCCCGACGATGCTCTTGGTCACCGAGCGCATGTCGTGCGGCGTGTCCGCCCCGAACGCGATCAGCCCCAGCGGGCGGCCCCGATCGGAATCCGTGCCCGTCCAGCCGCATTCGTGAATGATCGCGCCGCCCCGCGCGATCGCCACCGCGTGCAGGTTGGGCAGCACCCCCGCCTCGCGCGCCGCGGCGAAGGCGGCATCGAGCGCCGTCATCGGGTCGCCAGGATGAACAGGCGGGGAAACGGCAGCAGCACCGTGCCGTCCGCCAGGGCCGGATAGGCGCGCGCCACCTCCTCGCGATAGCGGGCCAGGAACCCGGCCCGCTGGCCCTCGTCGAGCGGCGCCAGGAAAGGCCGCAACCCGCTGCCGCGAAACCACTCCACCACCCCGTCCGCCCCCTCGGCCAGCGGATGATGATAGATGGTGATCCACACCTCCACATCCGCCGCCTGGCCCGCCAGCAGCCCGTAATACCACTCCGCCCGCTGGCGCGGCGTGCGCTGCCCCGCGGCCTTGGCCAGAACCCCGGCCCACGGCCCCTCCGCCGCCACGCGGCGCATCAGCGCATGCGCCGGCTCGTCCAGATTGTCCGGCATCTGCACCGCCAGCACCCCGCCCGGCTTCAACCGCCGCAACAGGTTGGGAAACAGCGCCGCATGATCCGGCACCCATTGCAGCGCCGCGTTGGAGAAGATGACGTCGTACTCTTCGCCCTCCTCCGCCGCCCATGCCGCCGCGTCCGCCAGCGCGAACGCCGTGCCCGGCATCCGCTCTTGCGCCGCAGCGATCATCTCCGGCGAATTGTCGAGCCCGGCCAGCTCCGCATCCGGCAAGCGCGCCCGCATCATCTCCGTGGAATTGCCCGGCCCACAGCCGAGATCGATCCCAAGCTGGCCCGGTCGCACGGGTAGGCGCGCCAGCAGGTCGAGCGCCGGCTGGGCGCGCTGGCGCTCGAACTTCAGGTATTGGTCGGGGGACCAGGTCATGGGCGGTTCCTTGAAGGAAGAAAGGAAGGATCTTCTTTTTCTGAAGAAAAAGAAGCAAAAAGACTTTTATCTTCTGGCGCGTAAGTACAACGTGGGCCGACGTACGGATCAATAGATAAAAAGTTTTTTGGTTCTTTTTTTCAAAAAAGAACTACTTTCTTACTTTCTCGCTGCCTTTTCTGCGTGGATGGCCGGGACAAGCGCCCGGCCACTTCGGTTTTTTGGTTCTTTTTTTTCAAAAAAGAACAGCCTTTCTTCCCTTTTTCATCTCTCGACCACTCATTTTATGGCCACTTCACCTCCGGCGGCATGCTCATCAGGATGGCTTCGGTATTCCCCCCCGTTTTCAGCCCGAAGATCGTGCCGCGGTCGTAGATCAGGTTGAACTCCACGTAGCGGCCGCGGCGGATCAGCTGGTGTTCGCGGTCGGCCGGGGTCCATGGGGTGAGCATGCGGCGGCGGATGATGGGCGGGAAGGCGGCGAGGAAGGCTTCGCCGACGTCGCGGGTGAAGGCGAAGTCGGCTTCGGCGTCGCCGCTGTCGAGGTTGTCGTAGAAAATGCCGCCGGCGCCGCGCGGTTCGTTGCGGTGGGGCAGGAAGAAGTAGCGGTCGCACCATTCCTTGAAGCGCGTGTAGTAGTCCGGGCTGTGCCGGTCGCAGGCGGCGCGGAAGGTGGCGTGGAATTCGGCAGCGTCGGCGATGGCTTCCGGCGTGTCGAGCCGCATCGGCGTCAGGTCGCCGCCGCCGCCGAACCAGCCTTTGGTGGTGATGATCATGCGGGTGTTGAAATGGGCGGCGGGCACCAGCGGGCTGGCCATGTGCGAGACCAGCGAGATGCCGCTGGCCCAGAAGCGCGGGTCTTCCGCCGCACCGGGGATCTGTGCGCGGAATTCCGGCGAGAACTCGCCCTGCACGGTGGAGACGTTCACGCCGACTTTTTCGAACACCCGGCCGCGCATCACGCTCATCACACCGCCGCCGCCGTCGCTGCCGTCGGCGGTGGGGCGGCGCCAGGCGGTGCGCGCGAAGCGGCCGGCCGGGCGGTCGTCGCCGGGCAGCGCGTCCTCGATCGATTCGAATTCGGCGCAGATGCGGTCGCGCAGGGCCTCGAACCAGGCGGTGGCCCGGCTTTTCAGCGCGACGTGAACGGGGGCTTCGGCGAGATCGGACATCCCTGTGTCCTCCTGGCTGCGAGAATCACAGCCTACGCCGCAACCCCCTCATGTTGCAGGGGCGAAGGGGCGGCTCTAGGATGCAGGGAACGCACGGTTCCGCGCCCCGAATCCGCCCTATGGCTGGTCAGGCGGCGTGCAACCCGCTATGTGCCCACCGCAAGCGCCGGGCAACCGGCGCCCGTCAACCGCCGTGCCCGCGAGGGCGACCCGCCCGGAGACCCCATCCGGGGGAGATCGAGGTACCGATGGCCGATTCGATGTCCGCTGCCGCCCACCCCGCCCCGGACGGCGTCACCAAGCGCGATTTCCTCAAGCTGGTGGCCGGAGCCACGGCGGCGGTGGGCACCGGCGCCATCATCTGGCCGCTGGTGGACAGCATGAACCCGGCGGCGGACGTGCTGGCGCTGTCCTCCACCGAGGTGGACATCTCCAAGATCCCCGAGGGCTCCGCCATCACCGCGGTGTGGCGCGGCAAGCCGGTCTTCGTGCGCCACCGCACCGCCGCCGAGATCAAGTCGGCGGAGGATGTGCAGCTCTCGGCGCTGATCGACCCGCAGCCGGATTCGGCGCGGGTGAAGCCGGGCGAGACGCAGTGGCTGGTGGTGATCGGCATCTGCACGCATCTGGGGTGCGTGCCGCTGGGCAACAAGCCCACCGATCCGCGCGGCGAGTGGGGCGGCTGGTTCTGCCCCTGCCACGGCAGCCAGTACGACACGTCCGGCCGCGTGCGGCACGGCCCCGCGCCGGCCAACCTGCCGGTGCCGCCCTACGCGTTCGAGAATCCCACCAAGATCAAGATCGGCTAAGCACGCACACGCGGCTTACCGCCTTCCGCCTCCTCCGGAGCACTGCCCATGGCCGGCCTGCACAAGAGCGAATTCACCAACCCGGTGATCAACTGGATCGACACCCGCATGCCGGTGTTCACGATGATCCAGAAGGAATACGGGGTTTTCCCCACGCCGAAGAATTTCAACTACTTCTGGAATTTCGGCGCGCTCGCCATGGTCAACCTGATGCTCATGATCGCCACGGGCATCTTCCTGGCGATGAACTACACCGCCCATACCGGCATGGCCTTCGACTCGGTCGAGCGCATCATGCGCGACGTGAACTACGGCTGGCTGCTGCGCTACGGCCACGCCAACGGCGCCTCGATGTTCTTCATCGTGGTCTATGTCCACATCTTCCGCGGCCTCTACTACGGCTCCTACAAGGCGCCGCGCGAGCTGCTGTGGATGATCGGCGTGGTGATCTTCCTGCTGATGATGGCCACCGCCTTCATGGGCTACGTGCTGCCCTGGGGCCAGATGTCCTACTGGGGCGCCACCGTCATCACCAACCTGTTCTCCGCCATTCCCGTGGTGGGCGAGAGCGTCGTCACCTGGCTGTGGGGCGGCTTCTCGGTGGACAATCCCACGCTGAACCGCTTCTTCAGCCTGCACTACCTGCTGCCCTTCGTGATCGTCGGCGTGGTGTTCCTGCACATCGTGGCCCTGCACATCACCGGCTCCGGCAACCCGCTGGGCATCGAGGTGAAGGGGCCGCAGGACACGCTGCCCTTCCACCCGTACTATACGATCAAGGACAGCGTCGGCATCTGCGTCTATTTCATCGTCTTCGCGGTGCTGGTGTTCTTCGCGCCGAACTATCTCGGCCATCCGGACAACTACATCCCCGGCAACCCGCTGGTGACGCCCAACCACATCGTGCCGGAATGGTACTTCCTGCCATTCTACGCCATCCTGCGCTCCGTGCCCTCCAAGCTCGGCGGCGTGATGATGATGTTCGGCTCCATCGCGCTGATGTTCGTGCTGCCGTGGCTCGATACCTCGCCGGTGCGCAGTGCCAGGTTCCGGCCGATCTACCGCATCCTGATCTGGGTGCTGGTGCTGGCCATGATCACGCTGGGCGTGTGCGGCGCCCGCCCGCCCGAGGGCATCTGGGTGGTGCTCGCCCGCCTCGCCACCGCCTACTACTTCCTGCACTTCCTGGTGCTGCTGCCGCTGCTGGGCAAGCTGGAGCGCCCGCTGCCGCTGCCCGAAAGCATCAGCCGGCCGGTGCTGGGGGGAGGCCCCCTGCCGGGCGGGGCGATGGCCAAGCCGATGGAGAAGGCATGATGCGCACGGCCCATCTGTTCCAGGCCCGTCTGTTCCCCTTCGCGGCCGCCGCCTTCGCCGCCGCGCTGACCCTCGCCGCGCCCGCGCGCGCCGAGGAGGGCGAGATCAGCTATCCGAAGCAGAACTGGAGCTTCAACGGCCCGTTCGGCACGTTCGACCGCGCCTCGGCCCAGCGCGGCTTCCAGGTCTATAAGGACGTCTGCGCCACCTGCCATTCGCTGCAGCAGATGGCCTATCGCGCGCTGAGCGGCATCGGCATCGAGCCGTCGGCGATCGCCGCCATCGCCGGTTCGGTGAGCGTGCCGGCGCTGACCGATGACGGCCAGCCCACCGAGCGCCCGGCCCTGCCGTCGGACCGCTTCCGCTCGCCCTTCCCCAACGACCGCGCCGCCCGCGCCGCCAACAACGGCGCGCTGCCGCCCGACCTGTCGGTGATCGAGAAGGCGCGTGAAGGCGGGGCCGACTACCTGTTCGCCCTGCTGACCGGCTTCCGCGACCCGCCGCCCGGCTTCAAGCTCGGCGACGGCATGAACTACAACACCGCCTTCGCCGGCCACCAGATCGGCATGCCGCCGCCGCTGCACGACGAGGGCGTCACCTATGCCGACGGCACCAAGGCCACGGTGGAGCAGCAGGCCCGCGACGTGACCACCTTCCTCGCCTTCGCCGCCAACCCGGAGATGGAATCGCGCAAGCGCATCGGCGTGCGGGTGATCCTGTTCCTGGTGGTGCTGACCGGCCTGACCTACGCGGTGAAGCGCAAGGTCTGGGCCGACGTCGATCACTGAACCAGCCGGGGGCGGGCATCGTGGCGGACGGCATGGTCCAGCCGGTGATCGGCATCATCGGCGGGTCGGGCATCTATGATATCGAGGGGCTGGAGAACAAGGCGTGGCGCCATGTCTCCACCCCCTGGGGCGAGCCGTCCGACCAGCTGCTGGAAGGCACGCTGGGCGGCACGCGCTGCGTGTTCCTGCCCCGCCACGGCCGCGGCCATCCGCTCTCGCCCAGCCGCCTGAACTACCGCGCCAATATCGACGCGATGAAGCGCGCGGGGGTGACGGAGATCATCTCGCTCTCCGCCGTGGGCAGCCTGCGCGAAGACCTGCCGCCGGGCAGTTTCGTGATCGTGGACCAGTTCATCGACCGCAGCTTCGCGCGCGAAAAGAGCTTCTTCGGTGATGGCTGCGTCGCCCATGTCTCCGTCGCCCACCCGGTCTGTCCGCGCCTGGGCGACGCGCTGCAGGCGGCGGCGGGGCGCATCGGCCTGAAGGTGACGCGCGGCGGCACCTATCTGGTGATGGAAGGCCCGCAATTCTCCACCAAGGCGGAGAGCGAGCTGTATCGCGCCTGGGGCTGCAGCGTGATCGGCATGACCAACATGCCCGAGGCCAAGCTCGCCCGCGAGGCGGAGCTCTGCTACGCCACCGTGGCGATGGTGACCGATTTCGACTGCTGGCACCCCGACCACGACCATGTGACGGTGGAGCAGGTGGTGAAGGTGCTGACCGGCAATGCCGACCGCGCCCGCGCCCTGGTGCGCGAGGTGATCCCGGCCCTGTCCGCCCCGCGCGGCCCCTGCCCGGCCGGCTGCGACCGGGCGCTGGACCACGCCATCATCACCGCGCCGGAGAAGCGCAACCCCGCGCTGATGGCCAAGCTCGACGTGGTGGCCGCGCGCGTGCTGGGTTAAGGCCGGGATGCTGTTTCTGTAAGACGCTCCTTACAGGCGCGCCCGCCCCAGCGGCGCCTCACGTTGAATTTCAATCCATTACGGGAATGGCGTGGGGATTGCTGAAATCCCCACGCTCGCCTTCCCATTGGACTCGCTTTTGATCCGATACATTTTGTCAGGCATACATCCATGCGCCGTGCATCGACCCGGGGTATGCGAAACGGCCGGCCGGCCCAGCGCCGGGCGGGGACAAGGCGGATGGCGTCCGACAACAGGACCAGTGTGAACGACGAGGATTTCGAGCGGCTGGCCAGCCGGCTCGCCATGCTCGCCTCGCAGGACGGCGAGGCGGACAATGCCGGCCGCGCCGTGGCCCAGCTCGCCCGCCGGATGGGCCTGTCCGGCGGCGACCTCAAGGAGATGTTCCTCGCCGGCGCGAAGCGCAGCCGCGCGGCGGCGGCAGCGCAGGACCAGGAGGTCGAGGCGCTGCGCGCCGCATCCCAGCAGGCCGAGGCGCAGCTCGCCGCCGTGCAGGCCGAGCGTGACCAGCTGATGGCCGAAGCCAGCCGCATGCGCCTCGCCCGCTACCAGGCCGCCAGCCGGCGCAGCCTGGCGTTGAAGGTGGCGGCGGCAAGCCTGTCCGTTTCCGTGCTGGTGGGTGGCGCCCTGCTGCTGCTGTGGCCCAGCCTGGTTCCCCCGCCCTCGCTCCCCGCCCAGACCGCGCGCCCCGGCAGCGTGGCCGTGGTGCGCGGCGGCGGCGTCGCCCTGCTGCGCGAACCCGTGCGCGGCGCGCCGGTGGTGGCCATGCTGCCCCCCGGCACCCGCGCCACCGTACGCCGCCTCGCCTGGAACATGCTGACCCAATGGGCCGAACTCGACGCCGACGGCCGCGACGGGTACGTCGCGACGACGGATATCGATATTTTTTGATTTGAAGAAAGCAAGCGTCGTTCTTTTTTGAAAAAAAGAACCAAAAAACTTTGCCACTTTGGACAGATTCTCGAAGCAACGACTCGGATATTCTTCAAATATCAAAAGTTTTTTGCTTCTTTTTTTCAAAAAAGAAGCGCTTTCTTCCTTCCCTTCAACCCTGACCGATCCATCGCAACGCCCGCATCCCCGGCAGGAAGAAATACGCCCCGCCGCGCAGGGTGACGAAGGCGGGCAGGCCGGTCAGGCGGCGGTTCGCGGCGTGGGGTTGGGGGATGGAGTAGGTGTCCGCGCCGGCGGTGAGGGGGTCGTTTTCGCCCGACAGGCCGTCGAAATTGCGGCCGGCGAGCCAGGCGCCTTGGACGAATTCGAATTGCCGGGCGATGTTGGTGTTGAGGCAGATGAAGTGCAGGCCGGACTCTTCCACCGGCCCGGCCAGCGCGGCTTCCGGGGAGAGTTGGGTGCCATAGTCGCGGCCGCGGCGCAGGATGCGGTGGAAGCGGGTGGGGGAGACCAGGTCGTCGCGCAGGTTCTGGCGGGTCAGCCCGAGATTGCGCAGCAGCCGGCCGATCGCGCCACCGCTGGGCGGCAGGTCGGCGTTGCGCGGGTTGGCGCGGCGGATATGGGCGCCGAGCGGGCAGGCCAACCCGTCGGGATCGGGGTCGAAGGTGAAATTGTTGGCGGCACGGTCGTCGGGGTCGATGCCGGGGATGGCGGCGGGGCACGGCGGCAGCATGGCGCTGCCGTCCATCCGTCGGCCGACCACGGTTTCGGCTAGGGCGATCCAGTTCTCGCCGCCCTGGTCGCGCATGGCGCGCCAGAAGCCGGCGACGTCCTGATGCAGCTGCCGATGGACGAGATAGGTGCCGTTGCGGCCGAGGTCGCGCAGCCCGGGCGCGTCCTCGGCTTCGGCGAGCAAATTATGGGGGTCGGCTTCGGGCGGCAGCAGCGGGCGTTCGGTGATCGTGCCGTATTCGTTGGCGTGGCCAAGCAGCATTTCGCCGGCGGCGACGGTGTTGGCGTAGGTGAGATGGGCGTCCTGGTCGGGATTCGGCGTGCCGGACCAGTCGATCGCCGGCTGGCTCAGCCCGTCGGCGAAGCCGAAGGGTTCGCGCCCGTCCATCCAGGCGGTGGGGAGCTGGGCCAGGACGGTGAAGCCGGCCGTCCAATCGAGCGTGGCGAGGAATCCGTCGAGGGCCTCGGGCGCGGCATAGGCCAGCAACAGCGCGTGGGGCAGGCGCTTGCCCACGCCCCAGTCCCAGCCGGCGGGGGCGTTCGCGCCGGTATCGCCGAGCCGGCGGGAGCGGGCCTCGTCGCTGCCCATGCCGGCGATGAAGCTGGCGTCGAACTGGGCCAGCACCGGCTCGGCCACGCCCAGTTCGCGCAGCCCCTCGGCGGTGAAGGCGAGGTTCAGCGCGGTGGGCCGGGGGGTGGCGAGGTCGGCGGCGGTGGTGATCGGGGCGCGGGCGATCCAGGCGCGGGCGGCCGCGGGGTCGGCCACGCGCAGCAGGATCAGCCGGCAGGCGGTGAGCTGGCCGTAGCCGCTGCGCACCAGCCCCTGGATGTCGGCGAAATCCATCATAGAAGCCTCAGCGTGGCGACCAGGTCCTCGTCGCGCATCGGCCCGTCCTCGATCAGGCGGCGGAGCTGGCTGTGGCAGGCGAGGTCATGGGCGGTGAGGTTGGGGTAGGCCTTGTACCAGACCTGCGTGGGCAGCTGGCGCTTGCGGATGTAGTTCTTGAATTTCTGCTCGTTCTTGGCGCCGCCGATGAACAGATAGCGGCAGCGCGGATAGCCGACACCGTTGCTGAACACGAGGTTCAGCCCATAGGCCACCTTGTTGATGAAGTCGTCCATATAGGCGTCGAGGCTGCCGTCGTAGTTGCTGGCGAAGAACAGCCGGCGCTTGTCGTCGGTGAACACCCAGCGGGCGAAATGGATGGTCGGCACCCGGGCCAGCCGGCCGCGGGTGAAGATGTGGCGGGTGGTGTACTGCACCAGGCGCAGCAGGAAGATCAGCGTCAGCAGCCGGAAGGCGCCGGGCTTGACGTTGCCGTAGGCGGAGAATTGGTTGCTCGCGTCGTGGTCCTCGATCCGGGCCAGCGCCGCGACATGGGCGGGGGCCGGCCGGGGGGTGAATTCCGCGTCGGTCTCCTCCAGCTTGCGCAGATGCAGCAGATAGAAGGGCGCGATCAGGATCAGGAACGGGGTCAGCAGCAGCAGGACGAGCGGCGCCAGCACGAGGTCGGCCAGCCGGCGCAGCGTCCAGCCGAGCGGCGTGGCGGCGGCCGGCGAGAGCGGCAGCCGGCCCTGCGCCTGTTCAGCCTGGACGGCGGCGACGATCGATTTGCGCGCCTCCTGCGGCGGGCCGGGCCAGGGCCGGGCACGCAGGAAGCTGGCGAGGGCCGCTTCCTCGCGCACCTGCCTCACCGTGCGGCCGACCCAGTTGACATAGGCGGTGGCCGGCGGGGTTTCGTGGGCGCGCATCCAGTCCACCAGATCGGCATCGGCGGTGAAGTCGCTGCAATGGGCGAAGAGGCGGCGCAGCCCGTCGCCGGCGCGGGCGGCGAGGTCGCGGCGGAAGCTCTCCGCATCGCCATCGCAATCACCGAGGAAGGCGAGCATGGGCGGCGGCGGCGTGGCGGCCTCGCCGAGATCGGCATAGGCGAGGTCCTCCAGCACCAGCAGCCTCGCGACGTGCAGCCGGTCGAACGCGCCGAAGGGCAGGACGGGGTTGGCGGGGTCGGCGCGGCCGGGCCGGTCGGTCATGCTGGCGAGCAGGGTTTCGAGGTCGCCGCGCCGCCCCTCGGCGATCGGCGCCAGCACCATGAAATTGTCCTGCGGTGTCATGCCCCGGAAGATGAAGGGAAAGTCAGCGCGAAGTCGATCAGCCGCGCCTTGTTCCAATAGACCTTGCCGAGATAGAGGCCGGGCGCGACGAGGCGGATTTCGTCGCGGATCCATTGGGCGACCAGCGAGGTCTCCGAATAGTCCAGCACGATGCATTCCTTGCCGTCGAGCCAGCTGGCCTCCTTGTACACGCGGGCGATGATCGCGTTCATGCCGAACGCGCCGATGCGGTTGCGCAGCACACCCTTCGCGGCATCGAACACCTTGCCCTGCCAGGCGAACACGTTCACCAGCTTGGCGATTTCGGCGGAGAAGGCGGTGCCCGGCGCGACGATGGCGGTGCCGTCGCCCTGGCCGTCGGGGATGGGGCCGGCCTCGCTGCTGGTGAACAGCGCGTCGAGCTCGGCCTGGGACATCTTGAGCAGGTCGTTCACGGTGATGGCCATCGGCCGGTTCCCTTTCGCTATCGGAAGAGAGAGTGGCGGAAGCGGGGCGGACTTGCCAAATCACAAGCCAGGCACGGCGGCCCGTCCTGGCCGTGCTTGGCCAGGCCAGTCGATTTTTTGCATGCCGCTCCCTTGATCGCGGGGCGGCGATTCTTATTTTTCGGGTGTCGGGAATGCCCAGCAGGGGTTCCCGGGCCTCTCCCAGGGCCGGCCCATCCGGGCGGCCCCGATCTGGCAACCTTGCTTCGCAGGAGGTTTTGCGATGAACGCCCTCAACCTGTCCCCGCTGTTCCGTACCGCCATCGGTTTCGACCGCCTGGCCCGGCTCGCGGACACCGCGTCCGCCGCCGCGGACGTCTCCTACCCCCCCTACAACATCGAGAAGACCGGCGATGACTCCTATCGCCTGACCATGGCCGTCGCCGGCTTCGGCCCCGACGACATCGAGGTCGTGGTGAAGGACAACGGCCTGCTCGTCTCCGGCCGCGTCGCGCAGGAAGCCCCGAAGGGCGAGCTGCTCCATCGCGGCATCGCCGGCCGCGCCTTCGAGCGCCGCTTCGTCCTCGCCGACCACATCGTGGTCGAGGGCGCGGAGCTGATCAACGGCCTGCTGCACGTGGACGTGCGGCGCGTGGTGCCGGAATCGGCCAAGCCCCGCCGCATCGCCATCAACGGCGCGGCCCCGGCGGCGCCCACCCCGGCCACGGAAGAGCCGGTGGCCCAGGCCGCCTGAGCCACCATTCGGAAAGGAGGGCCGGGCAACCGGCCCTCCCTTTTCATTCGCCCCTGCGGAACAGCGCCTCCGCCGCCCCGCGATGGCTGCCCTTGCGGCCGATCTCCTCCTCCGCCCGACCGATCTCGGCTTGCAGCTGGGCGATATAGGCGCGCAGCTCCCCCACCCCCAGCGGCTCCAGGTTGCGGGGGGCGAAGCCCGCGGGGCGCGGCGTCGGCAGGTCGTCGTCGATCGACATGATTTTCTCCATTCCCCCCGCGCTTATCGGACATGACCGGCTTGACCGTCCAGCGACCGGGGGTCCATATCCCCGGCTTTCCGCGGTCCCCCAAGGGCTTGGCCCCGTTCCGGGCGCGCGACCCGAAAGGCACATGTTCATGACCCTTCCCCTCATGCCCAAGGCCACGGCGGTGTGGCTGATCGAGAAGACCGCGCTGACCTTCACCCAGATCGCCGATTTCTGCGGCATGCATCCGCTGGAAGTGCAGGCCATCGCCGATGGCGAGGTGGCGCAGGGCATCGTCGGCTACGATCCCGTGGCCAACAGCCAGCTCACCCTGGCCGAAATCCATCGCTGCGAGGCCGACCCCGAGACGCGGCTGAAGCTGCTGCCCACCGCCAACCCGCTGCCCAAGCGCTCCAAGGGCGCGCGCTACACCCCGGTGGCCAAGCGCAACGACCGGCCGGACGGCATCGCCTTCCTGCTGCGCCACTACCCGCAGCTGTCGGAAGCGCAGATCGGCAAGCTGATGGGCACCACCAAGGACACGATCGAGAAGGTGCGCAACCGCACCCACTGGAACAGCCCGAACATCAAGCCGCGCGACCCGGTGATCCTGGGCCTGTGCAGCCAGACCGACCTCAACGCCATGGTCACCCAGGCCAATGAGCGGCTGGAGCGCGAGGGCCGGGCCGTACCCCCGCCGCCGATGCCGGAGACCGACGAGGCGGCCTGAGGCAAGCCGGCGGCGGGAGCGATGGCTGGGGGGCGCGAAGCGTCAGGCGGCGGGCTGGCCGCCGCGTATCCGCTCCATCTCCTCCTTCAGTCGCAGCTTCTCGAGCTTCAATCGGGCCAGCGCGTCGTTGTCCGGACGAGGCCTTCCATCCTCCTCGGCGATACGGGCATCGAGGCCGGCATGGCGGGTCTTGAGGCTCTCGAGGCGGGACTGCAGGTTCATGTTGCCTCCTGTTTCGGGTTATATCCCGCCCGACACGAGGGGCGGGACAGCCCGAGCCTAACGCCATCCGAGGGACGCGTGCCATGACAAAGAATGTCGGCTGGCCAGGCAGCGCAAGCGATCATCACATCTTGAAACACCCCCCATGCTGACAGACCGCGACTCCCTGCTGCGCCGCCTGCACGAGCTGCGCAGCGAACACCGCGACCTCGATACCGTCATCTCCCGCCTGGCCGAGGGCGGGCCGGTGGACCAGCTGCACCTCCAGCGCCTGAAGAAGCGCAAGCTGCTGCTGAAGGACGAGGTGGCCTGGCTGGAATCCCACCTCATCCCCGACAACATCGCCTGACCCATGGCGCCCGAAACTCCGAACCAGCCCGGCCGCCCGGCGGTGGGCATCATCATGGGCAGCCAGTCGGACTGGCCGACCCTGCGCAACGCCGCGGACATGCTCGCCCGGCTCGCCATCCCCCATGAAACCCGCATCGTCTCCGCCCACCGCACGCCGGACCGGCTGGCGGACTACGCCCGCACCGCGCGCGGCCGCGGGCTGAAAGTCATCATCGCCGGGGCCGGCGGCGCCGCCCACCTGCCGGGCATGTGCGCGGCCTGGACCAGCCTGCCCGTGCTCGGCGTGCCGGTGGAAAGCCACGCGCTGAAAGGCATGGATTCCCTGCTCTCCATCGTGCAGATGCCCGCGGGCATCCCCGTCGGCACGCTGGCGATCGGCCGGGCCGGCGCCGTCAACGCCGCCCTGCTCGCCGCCGCCATCCTCGCCACGTCCGACACCGCCCTGGCCGCCCGGCTCGACGCGGTGCGCAGTGAACAGACCGCTTCGGTGCCCGACGAACCGGCGGACCTGCCGCCGGCATGATGCTTCCGCCCAACGCCACCATCGGCATCGTCGGCGGCGGCCAGCTCGGCCGCATGTCCGCCCTCGCCGCCGCCCGGCTGGGCTATCGCTGCCACATCCTCACCCCCGAACCCGACAGCCCCGCCGGCCAGGTCGCCGCCGGCGTCACGCTCGGCGCCTACGAAGACCCCGCCGTGCTGCGCCTGTTCGCCCGCCACGCCGACGTCATCACCTTCGAATTCGAGAACGTCAGCGCCGAAGGGCTCGACCTGCTGGACTCCCTTCGCCCCGTCCGCCCCTCCCCCGCCATCCTGCGCATCAGCCAGGACCGGCTGGCCGAAAAACGCTTCCTCAACGCCGCCGACGTCCCCACCGCCCCCTGGCGCGCCGTCGAAACCCGCGCGGAGCTGGACGCCGCCGTCGCCGAACTCGGCCTGCCCGCCGTGCTGAAAACCACCCGCCTCGGCTACGACGGCAAGGGCCAGGCCCTGCTGCGCGACCCCGCCGAGCTCGACGCCGCCTGGAACACCCTGTTCCCCAAACCCCTGGTGCTCGAAGGCTTCGTCGATTTCGCCTGCGAAATCAGCGTGGTCGTCGCCCGCGGCGCCGACGGCACGATTTCCGCCTTCGACACGGTGGAGAACAGCCACCGCGACCACATCCTCGACATGACCTTCGCCCCCGCCCGCATCGCCCCCGAAACCGCCCAAACCGCCCGCGCCATGGCAAGCCGCGTCGCCGACTCCCTCGGCCTGATCGGCCTGCTCGCCGTGGAAATGTTCGTCACCGCCGACGGCCGGGTGCTCGCCAACGAAATCGCCCCCCGCCCCCACAACTCCGGCCACTGGACCATCGACGCCTGCCCCGCCAGCCAGTTCGAACTCCACATCCGCGCCATCGCCGGCCTGCCCCTGCCCCCGGCCACCCGCCACTCCGACGCCGTGATGAAAAACCTGGTCGGCGTGGAAGAAACCGCAATGTGGCCCGACATCCTCGCCACCCCCGGCCTCATCCCCCACCTCTACGGCAAAGCCGAAGCCCGCGCCGGCCGCAAAATGGGCCACGTCACCCGCCTCTTCCCCCACGGCAGCCTCCCCGGCCCCTTCGGCATCGCCGCCGCCCTCGGGCCACTCACGCCGCGCGGGGAGTAGAGGAAGAAAGGAAGCGCGTTCTTTTTTGAAAAAAGAACCAAAAAACTTTTACTCGTTTGGCTGCGCCGTGGCTTGTTCTTCCA
>CAMFLK010000064.1 GCA_945957135.1 uncultured Rhodospirillales bacterium | reverse complement strand
GGGGCGGATGCCGCGCGTGCCGCCCAGGATGTTCCCCGAGGGTTTCAGCGCGTTGATGATCTGGTCGGCGCTGGGACTGCCCTGGGCGAGGGCCAAACCCGGCGCGCCGGAGACGATAAGGGCAGTCGCGGCGAGGGCGACGAGCTTGCGGGACATGGCGAAACGCGGCCTCCTGATCGAAGGCGGACATATTAGCACGATCCCCCACCGGCTTGCAGCACGCACACGCAAGTGTTCCCTGCCGGATTCGCCTACCCCTTGACTATACGCAACATTCCCTTCCGCGCGACAGCCCCCGGCTGGTCACAACATCCCGAGCCGCCGCCACAGGGGCGCGCGTTCCTGCGCCAGCTCCGTCAGGCGGGCGCGCAGCCGGGCGTGGTCCTCCGCGGTGGTGGCCGCGCCCAGTTCCGCGATCCAGATATCGGGATCGACCGCCCCGCCCGCCTCGGCCATGCGGTCCATCAGGAACACATCGACGGCGCGGCAGCCCAGCCCACCACCCAGCCGCGGCACGGCGACGGCGGCGGGGGCGTCGATCCGCCCGCCCTGCATCGCCCGCTGGCCCACCAGGCGGTTGAAGCGGCGGGTGCGCGCGTCGGCCAGCGCCGTGGGGCGCGGCAGCATGATGGCCTGGCCGGTGCCCACCAGCATCGCCACCAGCTCCGTCGGGTCGCGCTGGGCGCCGTCGAGCCCCGGCAGGCCGACCAGCTCGCCCACCGCGCGCGGGCCGCCGGCCAGGGCTTCCACCACCGTGCCGTAGAACGGCGCGTTCAGCGTCGCCTGGCCGGCCGGCAGGGTGAGGCTGTAGATGAACTTCTCCGGCGCCACGGTCAGCGCCAGCGTCATGTCCATCATCGCCCGCGCCCGGCCGGCGGGCGACAGGGGGCGGTGGCCGCGGGCGAAGATGTCGTGGCGCAGGCCGCGGCCGGAGCAGAGATCCTTCACCAGCTCCTGCATCAGCCGGTCCTCGAACCGGTCGTACACCTTGCGCTGCGGCTCGGTCATCATCAGGTCGGGGAAGTTCTCCGGCGGGCGGGCGGAGCCGATGAAGTCGAGCTTCGCCTCGGCCAGGGCCCCGGCCACGTCGGCATGGAAGACCGGCGCCCAGGTGCCGTTCATGTATTCATGGGCGAGATATTCGTGGGGCAGGCCCTCCAGCCGCTGCAGCAGCTCGCCCACCGGGTGGTTGCGCAGGTTCAGCGCGTCGCCGGCCACCAGGTCGCGCACCACCGCGAGCCCGGCCACCGCCTGGCGGTCGCTGCGTTCGGCCAGCCGCAGCCCGGCCTCGCGCATCACCCGCTGCATGCCCAGCACGTTCTGCAGCGCGGGCAGCGCGTTGTAGCTGAGATGCACCAGCCCGCCCGGCTTCACCTTCGCCTTCAGCAGCCGCACGATGCCGGCGCGCACCTCCATCGGCACCCAGCTCCACACCCCGTGCAGGCTGACCACGTCGGCCTCGGGAATGAGGGCGGCGGCCGGGTCCTCGGCCAGGGTGGCGAGGTCGGCCTCGACGAAGGTGACGTTGTCGATCCCCACCTCGCGGGCCAGGGCGCGGGCCTCGGCGATGGCGGCGGGGGTGAAATCGACCGCCACCACCTGCCAGCCGGGATTGGCGACGGCCTGGATCAGCGCGTTCATCCCGCGCCCGCAGCCGAGCTCGACATAGACGAGGTCGTCGATGTGCTCGCCCACATCCGTCACCGCCCCGCTCACCGCGGCGGACAGGGCGAGCAGGTGCGGCGACTGCTCGACATAGTAGCCGGCGGTGTAGCTGACATCGGTGACGTAGCCGCCCGCCCAGTTCCCCGCGCTCATGCCGCAACTCCGCGCAGACGCATCGCTTCCTCCTCCGCCTCCACCACCTCCGCGTCGAACAGCGCCTCGCCCGCATCGCGGGTGCGGGCGCGGCCGACCACCGGCAGCCAGGTGTTCCAGCCGAGCCGGGGCGGCGGGTCGCTGGTGGCCGAGAGGTGCAGCCCGGGCACCGCGTCGCGCGCCAGCACGGGATTGACGGCGAAGCCGGTCTCGAAGCCCAGGAAGGCGCGCACCAGCGACACCAGCTGGCGCAGTGCCGGGCGGTCGGGCAGCAGCGCCTCGAACGAGGCGCGGTCGAGCGGGCCGACGCGCAGGATGATCCGGGCCTGGATGTCCCACGCCCGCACCCCGATCGCCGCGTCCACGCCCAGCCGGTTCCACGCGCCGGCGCGCCGTCCCAGGGGCATGCGGGTGCGCTGGTCGGGCGGCAGGGACAGCCAGGCGCCGGTGAACTGCACCACCTCCACCGGCCGGCCCAGCCAGTCCGAGGCCAGCGCGCGCAGCCGCTCCGCCGAGCGCGGGCGCATCGACAGCAGCCCGGCATAATGCAGCAGCGGCACGGTGCCGGCGGCCAGCCGCCCCCGCAGATGGCCGGTGCCGAAGCCGGTGAAGGCCAGCAGCATCATCGCCACGGGATCGTCCGGCAGCGTGTCGTCGGTCCGGGCCGCCGGGCCGCGCTCCAGCCGCCCTGCCTCCACCGCGCGATTCAGCCGGTATTTGATGCCGGCGCGCGCGAACTGCCCCACCACGCGGTGGGAAAGCAGGTCGATGAAATCGTGCATGGCGCGCGAGCGGTTGCGCAGCGTGGCCGTGAGGATTTCGGTGTAGTAGCGCGGCAGCACGCCGGTGGACCCCGCCAGGCCCATCACGGCGGTGGAGACGCGCGGCGGCCGCCCCGCCTCCTCCTCCTGCACCGCCGAGATGTCGGCCCCCGGGAAGGCCAAGCTGGAGATGCTGCGAAAGCGCGCCGCCTCCGCCGGTTCGGCTGTGCCGGCATGGTGCATCAGCAGCCGCATCGCCGCGTCGAAGCGGAAGCGCTGCGGCTCCGCCAGCAGCCGGGCGAAGGCCGACCCAGCCTTCACAACAGGACTCGCATGCCCGCCCGCGCCGGCCACGCCCCCACCGTGCCGGGCCGGCCGCGCAGCACGGCCTTGGTCCGCACGAAGGAATTGACCGTGGCGTGCAGGGCGAGGAAGCGGTCGAGCACCGAAGCGAGCAGATACAGGCCCCCGCCCTGCCAGGTGCGCTGGTCGAACTCCAGCGTCACGTCCAGCCCCCGGCAGAACGCGCCGGAACGGGCACCGGGCACCCGCGCCGTGCCGGGGCGGGAGCTCACGCTGAGCAGGCTCTCGATCGCCGCCCGCGTCTCGGCGGAATCGCGCAAATCGTAGAGGCGCAGGATCTCCTTCAGCGCCGTCGCCGCGTCCGCCCCGCCGGCCACCGAGAGATGGCCGAGCGAGAGATGCGAGATCAGCCGCCAGAATCCGCGCTCGCGCAGCGGTGCCCGCAACGGCGCGGTGGGGGCGCTGACGCAGGCGATGCGGGCGATCGCCGCCGCCCCTTCCACCAGGCGCAGGCGCGGATGGCCGCCGCCGAAGGGCAGGTCGGCCGGCAGGTCGCGATTGGTGCACAGCGCGTCGATCGACAGTGAGGCGGTGCCGGCCCGGTCCACCTCGAACTCCGGATCGTCCAGCGCCAGGAACACCTCCGTGCCGCGCAGCGGCGCCGGCGAGGCGCGGCGCACCACATGGTAGAATCCGCCGGGGACGGATTCGTCCTTGTCGCCATGGGTCATCCGGTAGAACGGCCGCCAGGGCCGGGCCGAGCCGTCGGGCCGGGATTCGCGCACGCGCTGGATGTCCCACACCTCCACCACCCCGGGCCGCCGCACATCGGGCACCACGCGGTATTCGATGTCGGTATGGGTCATCGCCACGGGTTCGCAGCGCTGGGTGAACAGGTTGACCAGCGGCGTGCAGCCCAGCGCCAGCGCGTCGTTGCCCAGCGTGCGCTCCAGCTCCGGCAGCGCGCGGTCGAGATAGACGAACACCTCCATGCGGTTGCCGGCCCCGCCTTCGGGTTTGGTCTTCGCCTCCATCTGCGCCAGGTCGATGAACAGGAACTTCTCGGGGATGGCGAAATACTCGCTCAGCAGCCGGAAGCCGGCGAAGCTGCGCGCCGGCCAGGGCAGCAGCGCCTCCTCCGGCCCGAACCCCACCGGCTCGATCGCCTCGGCGCCGACGATCACCGGGCTGGCATCGGTCGGCCCCTCGGCGAAGGCGACGGACAGCGCGTGGCCGCACAGGAGTTCATAGAGCGGCAGGGCGATGTTGGGGGCAGCGCGCAGGAAGAAGCGCAGCCGGTCCACCCCGAGCTGGCTGAACGTGACTTTCGGGTTCACGCATTTCAGCACGATGCGCAGCACCGATTGCGCGCCGGTGGCCAGCGGGTTGGCGGGGGCGGCCAGCGGCAGGCCGGAGAGGCGCACGCTCTCCACCTCGATCGGCCACAGCGTCATCGGATAGGCGGTGCGGAAGCGGCAGGTCTCGCCGCGCACCGGCTCGGTGTCGAGCATGATGCCGGCGGGCGCCTTGTACGGCACCACCAGCTCCGGCTGGCTGGTGAACTGGGCGATCATGCAGGACGGCACGGGGGCGAGGTAGTGCGGATACAGCACGCCCAGCAGCGCGTCGGTCAGCTCGGGGAACTCGTCGTCCAGCCGGTGATGCACGCGCGCGGCGAGGAAGGCCACGCCGTCGAGCAGGCGCGCGACATGCGGGTCGTCCACCGCGTCGCCGGCCAGGCGCAGGCGGCCGGCGATCTTGGGATGGGCGTCGGCGAACTCGCGGGCGAGCTTGCGGATCGCCTCCAGCTCCCGGTTGTAATACGGCAGCAGCGCGTCGGACATCTCGTGGCCTATACGTCGTCGGTGGCGGTGACGAAGACGTCCGCCGTGGTGGAATCCACCGTGGTGTCGAAGGCCACCGGCTCGGGCGCCGGGTCGGCATGCAGCAGCCCGTCGATGCGCAGGCGCAGGGTGGATTCCAGCTTGTCCTTGCCCTCCACCAGCGAGACCTTCACCGTCACCAGCCGCGGTTCGAAGCGGCGGATGGTGGCTTCCACATCCGCGCGCAGCGCCTCGCGCCGCCCGCCCTCGTTCATGGCGCCGGAGGAGAAATCCGGAATGCCGAAGCCGATCGGCGAAGACGCCAGCTCGCGATATTCGGCGGGCCAGGACCGCCAGCGCCGCCGCGCGTTCAGCAGCGCCTCCAGATCCCGCCGCACCGACAGGCGCAGCGCGGCCAGCGCCTCGGTGGAGGACAGGGCGGCGTCGCGCTCCTGCTCCGGCGAGTCGTCCATCAGCCGGTCGAGCAGCGGGAGCTGGGCGCGCGGGCCGCCCCGGCGGGCCGCGGCCTCGCCACGGCCGCCGTCGTTCCAGCGGCCGTTGTCGTTCCAGCCGGAGCCCCGCCCGGTGAGCCTTCCGCTCACGCGCCGAATTCGAGCGTGGTCAGGTCCATGATGCCCATCGCCTCCTCGCCCACCAGGAACATGCGCTGGCCCACGCCGCGCACCAGCGTCTCGCCCACCCAGTCCGTGGTGCGGCCCAGCCGCAGCACGTCGGCCAGCGTGGTGTCCTCGCTGCCATAGACCACGGGGATGTACACCTCGCCGTCCGGCCCGTCATTGACCGACATGCTCGCCCGCCGCCACATCAGGTCGCGCGGCCGCTTGGGGGCGTGGAACTCCACGCTGGCCACGCGCTCGATGGGAATCCAGAAATACTTGCCGGTGCTGGTCAGCACCTCGAAGGAGCCGGCGCAGAGATCGTCGGCGTCGCGGAAATCGTCGAAGGCGGTGTCGCCGGCCATGCCCGCCACGTGCGGCCGCGCCTCCTCCGCCGCCGCCGCCTCGCGCGAAGCGGTGTCCGCGTCGCCCCCGCGCAACGCCACCATGGCGGCGAGCAGGTGCTTCTGGGAGGGCGTGGGTTCGCCGAGGAATTCCGGCACCCTTCCGTCGCGGCGCAGCTGGCGGCGGGCCATGTCCGCGCGCAGCAGCTGGCGGAACTCGGCCACCACCACCGCCGCTTCCGGCTCGGCAGAGCCGGCGGCATCGAGGATGACGTCGGCGCGTTCGAGATTGCCGGCGAAGATCAGCATCTCCGCCAGCACCACCCGCGCGCCGAGGTCGCCCGGCGACTTGCGCACCGCCGCGTTCGCGGCCTCCAGCGCCGCCGCGAGGTTCCCGGCGCGAAACGCGGCCCCCACCGTGTCCGTGATATCCGACATGAGACCTCGATCCTTCCTGAGAGCCGTGAGCTTATGCCCCCTCAGCGCCGTGCGCCGGGGGCGGCGATGTCGGTGACGAGACGGAACGAGGCCGCCACGTCGTCGAGCTGGAAATAGGGTTGCAGCTGGATCACGCAGCCATACACGCCCGGCTTGCCCGGCCGCTCGCGCACCGCCACCCGGCCGGCGACCAGCGGGAATTTCGCGCGCTGGTCGTTGGCCTGCGTGGTGTTGCTGTTCACGTAGCGGCTCAGCCATTTCTGCAGCTGGGATTCGATCTCCTCGGCCGTGCGGAAGGCACCGACCATGTCGCGGCCGAGCATCTTCAGGTAATGCGCGAAGCGCGAGACGCACAGCAGCGTGTTGATCTGGGCGGACAGCCGCGCGTTGGCGTTGGCGGCGGCGGCATTGGCGCCGGTATATTGCTGCGGCAACTGCAGGCTGCGCACCGAGCCGAACACCGCCTCCTCGGCGAAGGGAATGCCGGAGAGCGGCATCAGCCCGGCATCGACCAGCGCCCGCTCCTGCCGGTCGTTGGGCACCGCCTCCAGCGAGGGGCGCACCCAGACATGCGGCGGGTCGGTGGTGAAACTCTCGACGGAAAGATGATCGACCAGCCCGCCCGCCGCGCGGTCGGTGTCCACGCCGCGCACGTCGGCCGGCCAGGCGGTGAGCGCGAAGGCGCGCACCACGGTGGCGGCGAAGGCATAGCCGGCATTGCTCCATACCCGGCTGGCGGCGTCCGGCGCGTATTCGGCGTAGCGGAACCGGTCTGCGCGGGCGGGGTCGTCCGGCCAGGGGGTGCGGGCCAGCACGCGGGGCAGGCACACGGCGAGGAAGCGTATGTCCTCCTGCGCGAACAGCCCGCGCCAGCGCGCGTAATCGGCCGAGCGGAACGGCGCGGTGGGGTCGGCCACGCCGCTGAGCTCGGCGAAGCTGTCGAGTTCGAGCAGTTCGGGGGCGGCGGCCAGCACGGTGGGGGTGAAGGCGGCGGCGGAGACGGCGGAGAGCAGTTTCAGTGCCGTCACGTCATCCGTGGGCGCGCCGGGGCCGGGGCGATGGCGCACCTCGTGGTCGATCACCATCAGCCCGTAGGGTTCGCCGCCGGGGGTGCCGAACTCCTCCTCGTAGATCTTGCGGAACAGCTGGCTCTGGTCGAACTCGGCGGCGCGCTCCAGGTCGCGGCACAGCTCGGGCCAGCCGGCGTTGAGCACGCGCACCTTCAGCCGCGGGCCGGGATCGATGCCGTCCACCAGCCAGAACAGCCCGCGCCAGCTTCCCTCCAGCCGGCGCAGGCGGGGGGCGTGGAGAATGGCGTCCAGCTGCGCGGACAGCAGCGCGTCGATGGCGGCGATGTCGCGATCCAGCGCCAAGCGCAGCCCGTCGGGCTGGGCGGCGAGCCGGGCGGCGAGGCCGGACCCGAACCACGACGCGGCGGTGGCCGCGCCATCGACGGCGATGAAATGGGCGAGATTTTCGCCGGCTTCGGCATGGCCGGCGCTGAAGAACCGCCCGGCGAGCACATCGTCACGCAGGCCCGGCAGGTCGGGGGCGGCTTCAGGTTCGGTGAAAGGCAGCGGCGCCGCCTCGGGCAACGCCACGTCCTCGGCCACCGGCGCGGGCGCCGTGGCGGCGAGGATCGCCGCGAGATCCGCCGCCGGGGAGGTTTCCCCGGCGGCGGTTTCGGCGGTCACCGCGTCTTCGTCCGGCACGGCGCGACCGGTGGCGCGAAATCCGGCGGGGCCGGACTCGCGCTCAGGCCTTCTGCGGAATGCGGGCGACCATGCGCAGGCTGGTGGTCAGCTCTTCCATCTGCAGCCAGGGCCGCAGATGCGCCACCGCGTTGTAGGAGCCGGGCTTGCCCGGGATTTCCACAACTTCCACCTTGGCCTCGCGCAGCGGGAACTTCGCCTTGGTCTCCTGCCCGGCATTCTCGTTGGAGTTGACGTAGTTCTTGATCCAGCGGTTCAGCCACGCGGCGCAGTCGCTGGCTTCCATGAAGCTGCCGATCTTGTCGCGCGCCATCACCTTCAGGAAGTGCGCGAAGCGGCTGGAGGCCATGATGTACGGCAGGCGGGCGGAGATCGCCGCGTTGGCGGTGGCTTCGGGCCGGTCGTATTTCTTCGGCTTCTGCACCGTCTGCGCGCCGAAGAACACCGCGTAGTCGGTATTCTTGTAGTGGCAGAGCGGCAGGAAGCCGAGATTGGACAGCTCGAACTCGCGCCGGTCGGTGATGCCGATCTCGGTCGGGCACTTCGCGTCCATGTCGCCGTCATCGGAGGTGAAGGTGTGGTTGGGCAGCCCCTCCACCTTGCCGCCGCCCTCGGCGCCGCGGATGGCGACGCAGAAGCCGTATTTGGCGAAGGCGTCGGTCATGCGCACGCCCATCGTGTAGGCGGCGTTCATCCAGCAATACTGGTGATGGCCCATGGACTGCGCGGCGCCGTTGGCGTCGTACGGCGCTTCCTCGTAGTCGAACTCGTCGATCGGCTTGGTGGCCGAGCCGTAGGGCAGGCGGGCGATGACGCGCGGCATCACCAGGGAGACGAAGCGGGCATCCTCGCTCTCGCGGAAGCTGCGCCATTTCGCGTATTCCTGGGTCTCGAAGATCTTGGCCAGGTCACGCGGCTTGGACAGCTCCGTGTAGTCGTTGAAGCCGAACATCTGCGGGCCGGCGGCCGAGATGAACGGGGCGAAGGCACCGGCGGCGATGTTGGACACCAGGCGCAGCGTGTCGATGTCGTCCGGGTGGTTGGTCCACTCGTAGTCGCCGATCAGCGAGCCGTAGGGCTCGCCGCCGGGCGTGCCGAACTCGTTCTCGTAGATCTTCTTGAACAGCTGGCTCTGGTCGAACTCCACCGCCTTGGTCAGGTCGCGGTTGAGGTCGCGCTTGGTGGCGTTCAGCACGCGGATCTTCAGCGTGGTGCCCGTCTCCGAATTCATCACCAGATGGTTCAGCCCGCGCCAGCTGCCCTCGAGCTTGAGGAACTTCTCGGCGTGCATGATCTCGTTGAGCTGGGCGGAGAGCTTGCGGTCGATCGCGGCGATGGCGCGGTCGAAGGTGCGGGTCAGGTTCTTGTCGAAGGTGACGGTGCCGCCGAGCGCCTGCTCGACCAGCGTCTTCACCAGGTCCTGGGCCCGATCCGGCTCGGTCTGCTTGGTGGCCGCCATCACCTGGTCGAGGATGTTGATGCCCTCGGTGGTGGTCGTCGAGGCGCCGGCGGCCTGGGTCTGGGTGTCAGACATCGATCAGCCCTCCTTCTTCTCGATGCCGAGCTGGCCCGACAGCGTCTTGAGGTCTTCCTCGTTCTTCAGCACCTGCTCGAGCAGGTTCTCCAGCTCCTCGGAGCGGTCCACCTTGCTCATCAGGTCGCGCAGCTTGTTGCGGGTTTCCATCAACGCCTTCAGTGCGGGAACCTGCTCGGCGACCTTGGCCGGCTCGAAATCCTCCATCTTGTTGAACTTCAGGTCCACGGACATCTGGCTGCCGTCATCGGCCAGCTTGTTGTCCACCTTCAGCTTCACGCCCGGAGTCATGCGGGCCATCACGTCGTCGAAATTGTCGCGGTCGATCTGGATGAACTTGCGCTCCGCCATCGGGCGCAGCGGCTGGGTGGGGTCGCCCGAGAAGTCGCCCATCACGCCGACCACGAAGGGCAGCTCGCGCTGCACCATCGCGCCCTCGGTCTCCACCTCGTAGGTGATATGGACCCGCGGCTTGCGCACACGGTTCAGCTTGTCATGAACGCTCGCACTCATGGCCTACTCCCTGCCCCTGCCCGGAAACGACATCACCGGAACCAGAATAAAGCGAAAACCTGTGTCTGATGCATTGGGGACGCGGCCGTACAGCCCGATCGGCCGCCCGCCCCCGAATGCCGCGCCAAGACGTTAGACGCCTGCCTCTCGCAGCGTCAATGAACCATTCGCGTTACCGGCAGGATAAAGAGGCCGTTCACGCGATTGACATATTGCGCGGGATCATTCCGCCTTCGGCTCGGGTGGCAGCGGGCGGATGCCGAGCTGGATCAGCACGTTGTCGCGCGCCTTGGCGTCCGTCAGCACCTCCGCCAGCAGTTCCGGCCAGGTGAGCCGCCCACGCCGCACCGCTTCCTCCAGAGTATAGGCGATGGGCGATTGCGGTTCGGTCTTGCGGAAATAGTCGGAAATGCGGGCGAGTTCGCGCAGCATGTCCTCGCGGTTCACCGCCGGGCGCAGCGGGCCGCTGCGCACCGCGCCGCCACCCTCGCCCGCCTCGCCCGCCTCCGCCTCGCCCTCGGCGCCTTCCTCGGCGGTGACCTCACCGAGTTCTTCCGGCGTTTCCGGCGGCGCGTAGCGCTGCACGGCGGTCAGGATGTCCGCCAGCAGATCGCGTACCTGGCTGGTGGGCGGGGAATCCGGGCCGGCCTTGGCGTCCAGCAGCTCGCCCATCGCCTGCCAGGCGCGCTGCGCCGCCTTGATCTCGCGCCGCAGCGTGGCGAAGCGGGCACCGCCGGCGGCGCGGGCCTCGGTCTCCATCTGGTCGAACGGCATCACCCCGGCGGCGAGGCGGGTCTTCAGCCGCGCCGGGTCGGTGATGGTCTTCAGCGCGGCGGACTGCTCGTACTGCCAATAGGCGGTGGTGCCGCCATCGGGGCGCGGGAACATCGGCAGCTTGCGCAGCGGCTGGATCAGCGTCCCCTCGCCGCCCTCGCCATTCAGCCCGGTGACCGGGGCGACGCGGGTGACGATGCCGTCCTCGTCGGGCATCGGGAAAAGGTTGCTGTCCCAGTAACGTTCAGCCAGCTCGCGGATGAGATGCGCGCCCGCCGCGAGGCCGCGCACGCCCTCGCTGCGCACCAGCGATTCCGTGAGCCAGGCGGCGACTTCGAGATCCTTGGTCTTGCCGCCCAGCGCCTGCAACGACAGGTCGCGCACGGTGCGCCATTGTTGCGGCGGCGGAGATTCGTCTCCGGGATTGGCATCCGCCGCGCGCTCCGCGGCGCGTGCCTCCGAACGCGCGTCGCGCAGCCGGTAATAGGCGGATTGGGCCGAGAAATCCTCGCGCAGATCGGCCCCGGCGGGAGCCTCTTCCGAGATCGGCGCGGTGAGCTGGTCCATGTCGATCCCGTCCGGCCAGTCCGCCATGGGCAACTCCCTTACTTGTCACACAACCGTGGGCATCATAACCGCGCCGGGCGCTGGACACCATGTCGCGGCACAACCTATGGTCCCGCTCCAATCGGGCCGTTTCTTCCCCGGGTCAAACGAAAGGTACGCGACAACATGGCGGCCATCGACCTCAAGGCACTCGTCAGCCGGCTCAACGATCATTGCCGCCGGGCGCTGGAAGCGGCGGCGGGGCTGACCCTCTCGCGCAGCCATTACAATGTCGAGCTGGAACATTGGCTGCTGAAACTGGCCGACGGCACCGATACCGACATCTTCGCCATCATGCGGCAATACGACGCCGATCACGGAAGATTGCTGGCCGACCTCAACCGCGCGCTGGATCGGATGAAGACCGGCAATGCCCGCGCGCCGAGCCTGTCGCCCGACCTGGTCGAGCTGTCGAAGCAGGCCTGGCTGCTCGCCTCCGTCGAGCAGGGGCTGAGCCGGGTGCGCTCCGGCCACCTGCTGTGGGCGCTGCTGGCCGACGAGACGCTGGCGCGGCGGGCGAAGGAAATGTCCGGCCAGTTCGCCAAGATTCCGGTCGATGCGCTGAAGCGCGACCTCGCCATCATCACCCGCGACAGCGTGGAGGCGGCCACCGCCACCACCTCCGTGGACGGCGCGCCGGCCACCGGCGGCGAGGGCGACATGGCGCGCCCGGCCGGCACCGGAGCGCTCGATCAGTTCACCATCGACCTCACCGCGCGGGCACGCGCCGGCAAGATCGACCCGATCCTCGGCCGCGACACCGAAATCCGGCAGGTGATCGACATCCTCACCCGCCGCCGCCAGAACAACCCGATCCTCACCGGCGAGGCCGGCGTGGGCAAGACGGCGGTGGTGGAAGGCTTCGCCGTGCGCATCGCCGAGGGCGACGTGCCGCCGGCCCTGAAGGACGTGGTGCTGCGCACGCTCGATCTCGGCCTGCTGCAGGCCGGCGCCGGCGTGAAGGGCGAGTTCGAGAACCGGCTGAAATCGGTGATCGAGGAAACCAAGGCGAGCCCCAAGCCGATCATCCTGTTCATCGACGAGGCGCACACGCTGATCGGCGCCGGCGGCAGCGCCGGCCAGGGCGACGCGGCCAACCTGCTCAAGCCCGCCCTCGCGCGCGGCGAGCTGCGCACCATCGCGGCGACCACCTGGGCCGAATACAAGAAGTATTTCGAGAAGGACGCGGCCCTCACCCGTCGCTTCCAGGTGGTGAAGGTGGAGGAGCCCACCGAGCCCGTGGCCATCGCCATGGTGCGCGGCATCGTGGACACGCTGGAGAAGCACCATTCCATCCGCATCCTGGACGAGGCGGTGGAGGCGGCGGTGAAGCTCTCCGCCCGCTTCATCCCCAGCCGCCAGCTGCCGGACAAGGCGGTCTCGCTGATCGACACCGCCTGCGCCCGCGTCTCGATGAGCCAGGCCACCATTCCCGCCGCCCTGGAAGACCGGCAGCGCCGCATCGCGCTGATCGACACCGAGCTCGGCATCATCGACCGTGAGATGGCCGCCGGTGCGGACCACGCCGCGCGCCGCGCCGAGCTGGTGGCCGAGCGCGAGCAGGCCGACGCCGACCGCGCCGCGCTGGAAACCCGCTGGGGCGAGGAGAAGGCGCTCGCCACCGAAATCGCCGAGGCGCGCAAGGCGATCGAGGACGAGGCGACCACCGAGGACAAGGACGCGCTGCGCGCCAAGCTGGCCGAGGCGACGGCCAAGCTGCACACGCTGCAGGGCGAGCACCCGCTGGTCTTCCCCGTCGTGGACGGCCAGGCGGTCGCCGAGATCGTGGAGAGCTGGACCGGCATTCCCGCCGGGCGCATGCAGTCCGACGAAATCCGCACCGTGCTCAACCTGCGGGACGCGATGGAATCGCGCATCGTCGGCCAGTCCCACGCGCTGGAGGCGGTGGCCCAGGCCATCCGCACCTCGCGCGCCAAGCTCACCGACCCGCGCAAGCCGATCGGCGTGTTCCTGATGGTCGGCACGTCGGGCACCGGCAAGACGGAAACCGCGCTGACGCTGGCCGACCTGCTCTATGGCGGCGAGCAGAACATGACCACCATCAACATGACCGAGTTCAAGGAAGAACATAAGGTCAGCCTGCTGATGGGCAGCCCGCCCGGCTATGTCGGCTATGGCGAGGGCGGCATCCTGACCGAGGCGGTGCGCCGCCGCCCCTACTCCGTGGTGCTGCTGGACGAGATGGAGAAGGCCCATCCCGGCGTGCAGGACGTGTTCTTCCAGATGTTCGACAAGGGCAACATGAAGGACGGCGAAGGCCGCGACATCGACTTCAAGAACACCGTCATCATCATGACGTCCAACGCCGGCACCGACCTGATCGCCAAGCTGTTCGCCGACCCCGAGACGGCGCCGGACGCGGCGGGGCTGGCGGACGCGCTGCGGCCGGAGCTGATGAAATACTTCAAGCCCGCCTTCCTCGGCCGCGTGACGCTGGTGCCGTATTTCCCGCTGTCGGAAGAGATCATCCGCAAGATCGTGGTGCTGCAGCTGGGCCGCATCGGCAAGCGGGTGCGCGAGGCCTATCGCGCGGAGTTCGAATACGACCCGGCGCTGGTGGAGACCATTGCCGCGCGCTGCACCGAAAGCTCGTCCGGCGCCCGCAACGTGGAGAACATCCTGTCGCGCACGCTGCTGCCCGAACTCTCCGCCGAGGTGCTGGCGCGCCTCGCCGAGGGGCAGGCGGTGGACCGTATCGCCGTCGGCATGGACCCTTCGGGGGCGTTCAGCTACACGGTGAATTGAGGCTGGGGGGCCGCAACGACGATGCCGATCTACATGAACTTCCCCGACATCACCGGCGCCGTCACGACGGACGGGTACGAGGGGTGGATCGAGTGCCTGTCGATCAGCTGGGGCACGATGCGCCACGTCGTCTCCGCGACCGGCCAATCCAGCGTGCGCGAGACGTCCCGGCCGAGCGTGCAGGAAATGACGGTGATGAAGGTCCTCGATTCCGCCAGCAACGCCCTGCTGCAGGCGGGCATCCAGGGGGCGGCCAAGGACGTCACCATCAACTTCGTCAAGACCGACAAGGGCGAGTTGGAATCCTACCTCACCTACGTGCTCGGCTCCTCGCTGGTCTCCTCCTACGCCGTGTCCAGCGGCGGCGACCGGCCGACGGAGGTGTTCTCGCTCAACTTCCTGTCGATCGAATCCACCATGACCACGGTGAACCCGGACGGCTCCCCCGGCGACCCCGATGTGATGAGCCACGACTACTCGCTATGACGTGATGACGAGCGGCCGTGAATTGACGAAATCTTGAGGACTTCGACTGCAATTCGCCCTCCGATACTAAAGTTGTGAAAGCAACGACAGCGCACTGCACGGAAAGTTCATCAGACGAGGTTCCGAAGGCGAATATACTTACACGCGCACAACAGCCGGATGCTTCCGCGGACAGCAGGTCCAAAAAGGCAGCCCGGTGCGAACGGAGGGGGACGCGATTTCGCGTATCACCGTCGGAAAGGCACCGGCAGGCCTTTCCGGAGCAGGCTTGATCGCCGGATCGACTGGCTAGGCTGGCACCAACAAGGAGAGTTTCAATGCCCATCTACATGAGCTACGACGGCATCCCCGGCGACGTGACGGCCGACGGCCACGCGGCGTGGATCGAGTGCTTCTCGCTTCAGTGGGGCGTGGGCCGCGGCATCAGCTCGCCCACCGGCAACACCAAGGATCGTGAATCCAGCGCGCCGAGCGTGAGCGAGATCGTGATCACCAAGAACCAGGACAAGGCCACCGCGCTGCTGCTCGACGCCGCGCTGCAGGGCGAAGGCAAGAACGTCACGATCGACTTCTGCAAGACCGACAAGGGCAAGCTGGAAGTCTATATGACCTACACGCTCACCAATACGATGGTCAGCGGCTACTCGCTGAGCAGCGGCGGTGACCGTCCGAGCGAGAGCGTCTCGCTCAACTTCACCAAGGTGGAATACAAGCTGATCACCCAGAACGACGACGGCTCCACCGGCGATCCGGCCCTGGTCACCTACGACCTCGCGCTCGCCAAGGTCGTCTGAGTCCAACTTCGCGTGCTTGCGACACGGCCCGGCTGGCAACAGCCGGGCCGTTTTGCGTCGGGGCGGGTGGAGAGGCCGCGATACGCTACAGCCCGGCCTGCACCGTCACCGCCGTCACGTTGTCGCTCGCGTGGCGGGCCAGGGCCGCGGACAGGAGCTGGTCCGACGGCACGCCCTCGCCATCCGCCAGCAGGGCCGCGAGGTCGGCATCCGCCAGGGTTTTCGACAACCCGTCGCTGCACAGCAGAAAGCGGTCGCCGGCCATCACCTTGTTGCTCACCTTATCCAGTTCCAGCGGATCGCAATCCGCCCCCACCGCGCGGGTGATCACGTTGGCGCGGGGATGGCCTTCGGCGTCCTCGGGCGCGATGGCGCCGGCATCCACCAGCTCCTGCACCAGGCTGTGATCGCGGGTGATCTGCATGAGCTGCCCGTTGCGCAGCAGGTAAATGCGGCTGTCGCCGGCCCACAGGCAGGCGAAATGCCCGTCGCGCGCCAACAGCACCACCACGGTGGAGGCGATCATGGCGCGCGGGCCGCGTCGTGCCGCTTCCTCGCGCAGGGCCTGGTGGGTGGCGGCGATGCGCAGGCGCACCTGCGCGAGCAGTTCGGAGGCCGAAAGGCCCGGCGGAATGGAGCTGAGCGTCTCCGCGATCATGCCGGAGGCGAGCTCGCCCGCCTCGTGCCCGCCGGCGCCGTCGGCCACCGCCCAGATGCCGAGATCGGGGCGGTTGACGAAGGAGTCCTCGTTATGCGTGCGCACCGCGCCGGGATGCGTCGCCGCCCAGGACTGAAACCGGATCCCGCTCATGACCCCTCCCCGATGGGACCCTGCGCCGCGCCGTCCATCTCCACATCCATATCGGAGGACTCGGTCCGCAGCATGCGCGCGAAGCCCGCGGCGTCCGGCATGGTCTCCAGCACCAGCCGCCCGGGCGGCACGAAAGGCGAGCCCTCGGTCCACCACACCGCGTAGCCGAGATCGAGCGGGGTGAGGTCCGCCTCCGGCGCGCCGCCGGGCGTGAAGGCCAGCCGGCTGGCCAATGCGTCGGGCGGCAGGTCGCTCTGCAGGGCTTCCAGCCCGGCCGCCTCGGCCTGGGCCAGCCAATCGCCAGCTGCGACAAAGCCGTCGGGTGTGGTGGCGGCCAGCGCCAGGGTCAGCGGGAAATGGCGGCCGGCATTGTCCACGCTCGGCATCCAGGCGCCCAGCACGGCATCGGCCCCGCAATGGCCGGGCGGCAGGGCGAAACGCCAGATCGGCGCCTCCATCCACGCGTCCAGCCATCCCTCGCCCAGCACCGCCCGGCTGCCGCCGAAGGCGCGTTGCAGCCAGTCGTCCCATTCCTGCACGAAGCCGCGCGGCAGGCCGGCGCGCACGAAATCGCCGCGGGACGGGATCTTCCCGAAGAACCCCGCCGCCGGCGCGGCCGTGGTTACTTCACCGCGGGGCACCGGAACTCCTGCAGGATGCCAGGCGCGAAGGGATTGAGCACCGAGCCGGCGCGGATTTCGTAGGAGGCCTCGCGATCGCCGGCCTTGAAGGTGAGCGTGTATTTCTCCGGCCCACCCGCCTGGGCGAGCGAGCCCTGGTTCACCAGCCGGAACAGTGCCCAGGGACCCGATGCCTGGATGACCGGCGGACCGGAGGACGGCGGCGGGTCGAAGGTGAGCCGGACATTGTCCATCCGGTTCGGCCCCGGCCAGGTGATCTGGGTCGAGCGGGTGGGGCCGTGCGCATAGGACACCACCACGCCGCCGAGATCGAGCGTGGCCTGCTTGGCGCCGGTGTCGAGCGAGACCGGCGTGATGTCGAAGCGGACGGTGGGGGTGTTGCCGCCGGCGGCGAAGAACAGGTCGCGGATCACCGCCGCGCGCTGGAACTGGGCGAGGTCGCCGGGCGAGACCGGCGGATCGACGCCATCCACCGCCTGGCCCTTCCAGGTCTTGCCGGACATGTCCACGAAGGGGCGCAGCTGGGTGTTGAAGAACGTGTCGAGCAGCCCGCCCGGCGCGAACAGCCGGCCGAAATCATCCAGCGGTATTTCATTGGCCGCCCCGGGGGTGAACGGGTAGCGCCCGGCCACCGCCTGCTGGCAC
>CAMFLK010000063.1 GCA_945957135.1 uncultured Rhodospirillales bacterium | reverse complement strand
CAACGGGACTGCGCCGCCGCCATCGCCGCCGCGTCGATCGCCAGCAGCGGCAGGGCGCGTTGGCCGGCCGCCGCGATCAGGCCGGGTTCCTCCGATTTGAACGCCGGCGCCGCCAGGGCCGCGGCGCGCTGCCCGGCCTCCGCCTCCGCCGCATCCAGCAGCGCCAGGATCGCCGCCGCGCCGCTGCCCCGGCGGCAGCCGATCCCCGCGACGATCACCGCTTCACCACCACGTATTGGGTGACCGTCATCGCCGGGCGGAAGCCCTGCCGGCCGCCGATCATCGCCAGCCGCTCCACGCCCAGCCGGGTGAGCGTGCCGCCCAGCCGCGCCTGGGTGGCGATCAGCAGCGCCTCGGTCTCCAAGGTCACCGCATTGGCGACCAGCCGCCCGCCCGGACGTAGCCCGGCCCAGGCAAGTTCGATCACCGCTTCGCTGGCGCCACCGCCGAGAAACACCGCATCCGGCGGGGGCAGGCCCTCGAGCGCCGCCGGCGCCGCGCCGAGCACGAGGCGCGGCGCCACGCCCAGCCGCGTCGCGTTCGCCTCCAGCCGCGCCAGCCGCGCCGCATCCCGCTCAATGGCGATGGCGCGGTTGGCGGGATGGGCGCGCAGGAAGGCGGCGGCGATGGAGCCGGCGCCGGCGCCGACATCCCAGAGCAGGTCCCCCCGCCGTGGCGCCAGGGCAGCGATCGTGACCGCGCGAATGTCCTGCTTGGTGATCTGCCCGTCATGGTCGAGGGCTTCGTCCGGCAGGATCGGCCCGAGCGGCAGCCCCGCCCCGCGCAGCGTCAGCGCCACCACGTTGAGCGGATGGATGTCCGCCAGGTGGAAATCGCCGGCCGTCGCGGCGCGCACCCGCTCGCGCGGTCCCCCGAGCGCTTCCAGCACCACCAGCGCGCTCTCGCCAAAGCCACGCGCCGCCAGGAAGGCGGCGATCTCCCCCGGCGTCTGCGCCCCGGCGGAAAGGGCGAACAGACGCGCCCCGTCCTGCAGCCGCGCGGCCAGCGGGGCGAGCGGCCGGCCGCAGAACGAGATCGCCTCCACGTCCTGCGCCGCCCAGCCGAGCCGCGCGCAGGCCAGGGTGAGGCAGGACGGCGCGGGCAGGCAGCGCCACGCGCCCGGCGCGGCCTCGGCGAGCAGCGGGCCGATGCCGAAGAAGAACGGATCGCCCGAGGCCAGCGCCACCACCGGCGCCGGCCGGGCGGCGACCAGCGCGGCCACGCCACCGGCGATCGGCGAGGGCCATTCCTGGACAGGCTGACTCGCGATCAGCGGACGCACCAGCGCCAGATGGCGCGCTCCGCCCATCACCAGCGTGGCCCCTTCCACCAGCCCCCGCGCCTCCGCAGACAGGCCGGCGACGCCATCCTCGCCGATGCCGACGATGGACAGGAAGGGCGCGCTCATGGTCTCAGCGTCGCCCATGCGCGTGCTCATCCTCGGCGGCACCACCGAAGCCTCCGCCCTCGCCGCGGCGCTGGCCGGCGACGCGCGGTTTGCCGCGACCCTCTCGCTCGCCGGCGTGACCCGCGCGCCGCGCGCGCCGCCCATCCCGCTCCGTCTGGGCGGCTTCGGCGGCGCCGCCGGACTGGCCGCCTATCTGCACGAGCAAGGCGTTGCCCGGCTGATCGACGCCACCCACCCCTTCGCCTCCGCCATCAAGGCCAACGCGGCGACGGCGGCGCGGCAGGCGGGCATCCCCCTGCTGCGCGTGCTGCGCCCCGCCTGGACGCCCGGCCCCGGCGATGACTGGACCGAATTTGCCAGCATGGCGGCGATGGCCGAGGCGCTCGGCCCCACGCCGCGCCGCGTGCTGCTCACCATCGGCCGCAAGGATCTGGCGCCGTTCCGCGCCGCCCCCTGGCACCGCTACGTGCTGCGCAGCGTGGATCCGCCCGGCATGGACGCGCTGCCGCCGGACACCCAGGTGATCAGCGCGCGCGGCCCCTTCGCCCTCGCGGAGGAGCTGGCGCTGATGCGCCGCCACGCCATCGACATGCTGGTCACCAAGAATTCCGGCGGCGGCGCCGTCGCCGCCAAGCTGGACGCCGCCCGCGCGCTGGGCCTGCCCGTGCTGATGCTCGCCCGCCCGCCCCTGGCCGATGGCGTGGAGACGGTGCGGGACGACCGGGCGGCGCTGGACTGGCTCGTTCATGGCAGCGAGCGCGGCGTGTAGAGGAACGGCCCCACCAGCCGCGTCGCGGCCGAGCCGACGATCACCAGCGTGCGCATGTCCGCGAGGGAAGGATCGGCCCGGTCCAGCGTGGTGACGGCGACGGATTCGTCCGGCCGGCTAATGGCAGTGGCGAAGGCCACGCGGGTGGCCGGCGGCAGCACCTGCGCGAGCAGCGCGAAGGCCTCGCCGAGCCGGTCCGGCCGGGCGCGGGAACGGGCGTTGTAGAGCACGATCACCAGCCCGGCCTCGGCCGCCAGGCGCAGCCGCCGGCACACCACGTCCCACGGCTTGAGGTTGTCGGAGAGCGACAGCACGCAGAAATCATGCCCGAGCGGGGCGCCGAGCCGCGCCGCGGCGGCGAGCATCGCGGAGATGCCCGGCACCACCTCCACATCGAGCGCGCGCCACGCTTCCGGCCCCGCCTCCATCGCCTCGAACACCGCCGCGGCCATGCCGAACACCCCGGCATCGCCGCCCGAGACCACCGCCACCCGCCGCCCGGACTCCGCCAGTGCCAAGGCGAGGCGGGCGCGGTCCAGCTCGTCGCCATTGTCCGATGCGTGGCGGGTCTGCCCGCCGGCGACACGCGCGAGATAGGGGCCGTAGCCGACCAGATCGGTGGCCGCCGCCAGCGCCGCCGTGGCGGCGGGCACACACAGCGCGTCCGCGCCGGGACCGAGCCCCACCACCGACAGACGGCCACTCACCGCGACGGCACCAGGATCAGCGCGAAATAGGGCGCCGGCCCCTCCGCCATATCGCGCAGGGGGCGGATTTCCTCGCCCGCCATGGTGGCGCGGGCGACATACACGGCGCGATCGAGCCGCCCCGCCGCCGCCAGCGCCGCCCGCACCTTCGGCAGGTTGCGACCGAGCTTCATGATCACCGCGGCCTGCGCGAGCCGCAGCCGCGCGGTGAGGTCCTCCTGCGTCATGGTGGCGGGCAGCACGGCCAGCACCTCCTCGCCGCGCACCATGGGCACGCCGGCACGCGACCAGGCGCCGCTCATGCCGGTGATGCCCGGCGTGACCTCCACCGGATGGGTGCCAGCGAGGCGCTCGTGCAGATACATCGCCGAGCCGTACAGGAACGGATCGCCCTCGCACAGCAGCGCCACGTCGCGCCCGGCGGCGAGATGGCCGGCGATCACCCCGGCGCAGCGGTCGTAGAACCCCGCCATCTCCCCTGCATAGACGGGGTCGGCGGGTTCGCGCTCGGTGGTGAACGGATAGTCGAAAGCCAGCTCCTCCGCCGCCGCGCGCAGATGGGAGCCGGCGATGCGCCGGGCCTGACCGGGCGCGCCGCGCTTGCGGAAATGCGCGACGACGGGGCAGGCGGCGAGCAGCCGCGCGGCCCGCAGGGTCATCAGCTCGGGATCGCCCGGACCGACCCCGACGATGTGCAGCACCCCGGTCATTCGCGGCTGGTGGCCAGGGCGTTGACGGCGGCGGCGGCCATGGCGCTGCCGCCGCGCCGTCCGGGCAAGGTCAGAAACGGCAGGGCGGTGGCCGCGAGCGCCGCCTTGGATTCCGCGGCGCCGACGAACCCCACGGGCATGCCGATCACCGCCGCGGGCCGTGGCCCGCCCGCCTCCATCAGCTCCAGCAGCCGGAACAGCGCGGTGGGCGCGTTGCCGATCGCCACCAGCGCGCCCTCCAGCCCCGCCCCCCACAGGTCGAGCGCGGCGGCCGAGCGGGTGGTGCCGAGCGTCGTGGCCAGGGCGGGCACGGCGGGGTCGTCGAGCCGGCAGATCACCGCGTTCCCCGCGGGCAGGCGGGCGCGGGTGACGCCGTCGGCCACCATGCGCGAGTCGCAGAACACCGGCCGCCCCTCCGCCAGCGCCGCCTCCGCCCGCGCGGTGAAATCGGGCGAGAAGATCAGATCGTCGGCGATCTCCACCATGCCGCAGGCATGGATCATGCGCACCGCGACGCGCGCCTCGGCGGAGGTGAAGCGGTCCAGCCGCGCCTCCGCCCGGATGGTGGCGAAGGACTGGCGGTAGATCGCGGCGCCATCGCGTTCGTAGGCGTGGGTCATGGTCCGGCCTCGGCTGCGAGCAGGGCGATCACCTCTGCCATGGTCATCGCCCCCACGGAAGCGGCGCCGGCGACGCCGTCGCGGATCAGGCCGTAGCGACCCGCCCGCCCCACCAGGGTGATGGCGCGGGGGCGCGGCTGGGCGCAGCCCTTGGCGCAGCCGGCGATATGGGCGGAGCGGCCGCGCAGCACGCCGGCGCGATGCAGCGCCCGCGCGTCGGCGATGGTGTCCACGCTGGCGGCGGCGCAGGCAGGACGGCCGACGCAGGCATCGATGCCCAAGGGCGCGTCCTCCGCCGGGCCGGCCGCCACCCCTTCGCGCAGCAGCGCCCGCCAGGGCGTCAGGCGCAGCGGCGCCGTCGCCAGGGCCAGCAGCCGCGCGGCCGGGAGATGGCCGAACGGCACGGCCACACCCCAGGCGCCGGGCAGCGCGCCCAGCGGATTCGTCGCCTGCTCCGTCGGCGGCAGGCGCGGGATGCGCCCGCCCGAACGGGCTGCGCCGTGGAGATGGTCGCGTGCCATCGCCACCGCCTCCTCCGGCGCGCAGGGGATGCGCCGCCCGGCGATCACCTCGCAGGCTTCGCCGCGCAGCCGCACGGTGATGTCGGCGGGCACGTCCCCCAGCGGCAGCACCCCGCCGCCATCCACCACCACCCCGCATTTCGGCGCGAGCCCGGCGAGGGCCGCGTCGCGCTCCAGCACCTCCGCGATTCCCGCCGCGACAAGCGCGGTGGCCGGCGCGATGGCGGGGTCGAGGCCCAGCAGGGGCGAGACCAGCAAATTGCGCCGCGCCTCCACCGCCGGGTCGGCATGGGCCAGGCCGTGCGCCACGCAGGCGGCGGCGAAGCCGGGAATGTCGGCCGGGCGGAACCCGCGCAGCTGGAGATTGGCGCGATTGGTGACCTGCACCATGCCGTTGCCGAACGCCGTGGCCGAATCGGCCAGGAAGCGCGCCTGCGCCGCGCTCAGCATGCCGAAGCGCGGCTTCACCCGCACCAGCCAGCCATCGCCCGCCTCCATCGGCGCGTGCACGCTGGGACAAGCTCGCCGGATCATCGCAGATCGCCGAGATCGTTGCGGCGCGGCCGCCAGCGCCCGTCGCGCAGGGCGGCGGCGAAACGGGCGCGGATATCCGCCGCCGCCGCCGGGTTCTCGCGGAGCAGGAACGCGGCCACCTCGGCGTCGCCCAGCGTCGCGTCGAACAGCAGGTCGAAGGACCGGTCCAGCCGGTCCGGCAAGGTGGCGGAGAAGGCGGCGAGGCCCTGCACGGCCCGCGCGATCTCCCCCGCGCCGCGATAGGCATGGCGCATCTGCCCGGCGATCCAGGCGGGATGCGCCGCCCGGCCGCGCACCACCCGGGCGATCTGTTCGGCGAGGCCACGCACCCGGTTCGCCGCAAGATCGGCATGGTACAGGCGCGGCGCCGCGCCCAGCGAGGCGGCGGCGGCGGCGAACCCCCCGGCATGGGCGGCATGGGTCAGCCCGTCGAGCAGGTCGCTCTCGCCGTGGTCCTGGGGATGGACGAACGCCTCCGCGCCCGCGACGAGCGCCGCGAACCGCTCCGGCAGGGCGACGCCCTCGTAGCCCTGGCCATAGGCGGCGTGGGAGGCGGCGAGCCAGGCCGGGCCGAGCCCCTCCGTGGCTCCGCGCGCCAGCATCGCCTCCACCCCCGCGCCGTAATGCCCCGGCGCGGCGCCGAACACGCGCGGGCCCACCGCCCCGGCCAGCGGGTTCCATTCCGCCGCCTCATCCCGCGCCGCCACCGCGCGAATTGCCTGATCGAACAGCGCGATCTGCGCGGCGAAGGCGTCGCGGAACAGGCCGGAGATGCGCAAAGTCACGTCCACGCGCGGCCGGTCGAGCACCGCGAGCGGCAGAATGTCCACCCCGGTCACCCGCCCGCTCGCCGCGTCCCATACCGGCTCGGCGCCCAGCAGCAGCAGAGCGAGGGCGATGTCCTCGCCGCCGGTGCGCAGGCTGGCGCTGCCCCACAGGTCGATCACCAGCCGGCGCAGGGGTGTGCCGTTCTCCTGGCGGTGCCGGGCCAGCAGCTCCGCCGCCGCGCGCCGGGCGAGGCGCAGGGCGGACGGGGTGGGCATGATGCGCGGGTCGGTGGTGGCGAGGTTGCGCCCGGTGGGCAGCACGTCCGCCCGCCCGGCCGTGGGCGCACCCGCCGGGCCGGGCGGCACGAAGCGTCCGTCCAGGGCCGCCAGCAGCGCGGCCGCCTCCTCCGCCGGCGAGCGCGCCAGGCGGTCCGCGAGATCGGGCACGTCCGGGCTGCTCTCGCGCAGGGTGGCCAGCATCGCCGCGCCGCGTTCGGGCGCCGGGGCGGTGGCGAAGACGTGCAGCCCGTCGCCGATGCGCATGGCCTTGAGGTCGCAGAGATAGGCGTCGAGCCGAGCCAGCGCGTCATCCGGCGCGGCGTCCTCCGCGCCGGCCTCGGCGAGCAGGCCCTCGCCGCGCGCGAGGTCGATGATCTCCGTGCGCAGCAGCGCGGCGCGGCGGCGGTCCAGCCCGTCTGCGGCGGCGTATTCCTCGATGCGCCGCTCCAGCACCGCCGCCTCGCCGTGCAGCCCGGCGGCGACCATCGGCGGTGTGAGATGGCCGATCGTCACCGCGCCGATGCGCCGCCGCGCCGCGGCGGCCTCGCCGGGATTGTTGACGATATAGGGGTAGATCACCGGCGTCCGCCCCGCCAGCGCCTGGGGGAAGCAGCTTTCCGACAGCGCCGCGGCCTTGCCCGGCAGCCATTCCAGCACGCCATGCGCGCCGAGATGCAGCAGCGCGTGCGCGTCCAGCACGTGGCGACGCCAGAGATGGAAGCCGAGATAGGCGTGGCAGGGCGGCAGGTCCGGGTCGTGATAGCCGGATTTGCGGTCCTCGCGGTGCCCGCGCCCCGGCTCCACCGCCAGGGTGATGCCCCCGGCACGGAGGTGGCGCAGATGGATCGCGCTGGAGGGCTCGCCCCATTCCGCGACCACACGCGCTTGCAGCGGGGCCGGCAAGGTGGCGAACAGCGCGGCATAGGCATCGGCGCCGAGGATCGGGGCGGGCGGCGCCTCGATCAGCGCCATGCGCAGGTCGGGCTGCGCCGGCGCGTCGTATCCGGCGGCGCCGAGCAGATCGAGGATGCGCGCGGCGCTGGCGAAGCCGTCGAGCCCCACCGCGTGGCCCACCTGCCCGCCCGCGTCGGGATAGTCGGACAGCACCAGCATGATCCGCCGCGCGGCGCGCGGCGTTGCCGCCAGCCGCGCCCAGCCGGCGGCGCGGTCGGCCGCCTGCGCGATGCCCGCTTCGTGCGGGCGATGGCGCAGGGGGGCGAATTCCAGGGCGTCGGCTGCCGGCGCCGGCTCCTTGAACGATATCGCCGCCGCCGACAGCCGCCCGTCCAGTTCCGGCAGCACCACCTGCATGGCCAGATCGGCCTGGCCCAGCCCGCGCGAGGACTCCGCCCAGGCCGCCTCCGCCGTGCTCGCCAGCACGAGTTGCAGCACCGGCGCGTCGGCCGCGTCGAGCGGCGAGGCGCCGCCTTCCATGCGCGCGGAGAAGCCGGTGGCGCTCAGCACCACGGCCGGCCGCCAGGCGCGCAGGCGCTCCGCCACGAAGGTGGCGGTGGCCGGATTCTTCAGGCTGTCCACGAACAGGAAGCGCGGCGCCAGCCCGCGCGCGCGCAACGCGTCGGCCAGCAGCGGCATGGGTGCCACGTCGCCGGCCACGAGATGCGAGCGGTAGAACACCACCGCCGCCACCTTCCCCGATCCGGCGGGGCCGAATGCGTGTTCGCCGCAGGGCGGCAGATCCTCGGGCGCCGTTCCGTCATCCGCCACCAGCCCGGCGGCGTGGGCGGCCAGCGCCAGGGCGCCGGTCATGTTGGCCGCGCCCCCGAGGCGCATCAGCGCGTCGAGCCGCTCCACCAACGGCGCGGGCATGGTGGACAGCGCGGCCAGCGCGGGGTCCGCCCGCCCGTCGCCGGGCACCACCGCCAGCGCGATGCCGGCGCGGGCGCACAGCGCCGCGACCTCCTCGATGCCATATGGCCAATAGGCCACGCCGCCAAGCAGTCGCACCACCACCGCCTTCGCATGCGCCACCACCTGTTCGAGGTAGAGATCGACCGACAGCGGATGGCGCAGCTGCGCCAGGCTCGCCAGCCGCAGGCGCGGCTTGGGAGCGGGCATCGCCTGCCACGCGGCGGCGAGCGCGGCGAGATCGCCATCCGAGAAGGAGAGGAACACCAGTTCGCCCGGCGACTGGCCGAGATCGACCGCCGAAGCGGTCTCGTCCAGGCCATGATGCGTCCGGGCGAGGAGATGCATCCGCGCCCCTACCCCGCCAGCGCCGCCGCGATCGCCGCCCGGTCCATCCCCGTCCGGCCGATCACCACCAGCCGTCCCTGCCGCGCATCGCCCCAGTCGCGGTCGAACTCCGCGCGGAAGCGGCCGCCGACGCCCTGCACGGCGAGGCGGGCCGGCTTGCCGGCGATGGCGGCGAAGCCCTTCATGCGCAGCACGTCGTGCGCCTCCGCCACCGCGCGCAGCCGGGCCAGCAGCGCGTCCGGCGCGTCGGCTTCCGGCAGCGCCAGCGCGAAGCTCTCGAAATCGTCGTGCTCATGGGCGCCGTCCTCGGCATCGTGGTGCGAGGGGCGGGCGGCGAGGTCGTCCTCGGCGGCGGCGTCGAGCCCCAGCAGCACCTCCGCCGCCACCCGGCCCTCCTGCGCCGGCACCAGCTTCACCGCGCGCGGCGTGGTTGCCGCGATGGTCTCGGCGAGGCCGGCGAGGGCGGCTTCGTCCAGCAGGTCGGTCTTGTTCAGCACCACCAGGTCGGCGCAGAGCAGCTGGTCCTCATAGACCTCGGCCAGCGGGTTGTCGTGATCCAGCGCCGCATCCTCCGCGCGCTGGCGGGACACGGCGGCGGGGTCGTCGGCGAAGCGGCCGGCGGCCACGGCGGGGCCGTCCACCACCGTCACCACGCCATCGACGGTGACGCGGCCGCGGATGCCCGGCCATTGGAACGCCTTGACCAGCGGCTTGGGCAGCGCGAGGCCGGAGGTCTCGATCAGGATGTGCTCGGGCGGCGCGGGCCGATCGAGCAGCGCCTGCATCACCGGCAGGAACTCGTCGGCCACGGTGCAGCACAGGCAGCCATTGGCCAGCTCCACGATGTCGTCATCGGCGCAGCCGGGGATGCCGCAGGTCTTCAGCGTGTCGCCGTCGATGCCCAGCTCGCCGAACTCGTTGACGATCACCGCGATGCGCCGCCCGCCGGCATGGGCAAGCAGATGGCGGATCAGCGAGGTTTTCCCCGCGCCGAGGAAGCCGGTGACGATGGTGGCGGGAATGCGGGCGGCCATCACGATGTTTCCTTCTGCACGAAGCCATGGCCGGGAATGCGCGCGACGATGGCGTCGCGCAGCGAGGCGGCGCGGCCGGAACGCCAGACCGTGCCGGTCTCGGAGGCCGCGAAGGCGCGGGCGTAGTCCAGCAGGTCGCCGGCCTGATCCGGGCGGAGATGGCCGAGCAGGTAGCTCCACTTGCCCGGCTGCGTGACGGCCGCGCTGCATCCCTGCAGGCAGTTGCCGAGGCAGACGACGGAGCGCAGCGCCACGGCGTCGCAGTCGAGCAGGGCAGCGACCGAGTCGTGCAGCACCCGGCCGGGAACGGGCCTTCCCTCCACCGGCGCCTCGCCGGCGCGGCAGGTGATGCAGATATGCAGGGTGGGGCGGCTTTCGGTCATGCGCGTCCGGCAAAAAGGCGCGGGATGCCGCTCGCCCGGCGCGGGCCGGGTCGGTGCCGGAAGCACCGAGCCGCCGGGGCACCCCGCCCGGTGGCGCGAAGTCTCCGATGGCAGGTCTCCTGGCTCGCGGATCGAACGCCTCCCGCCCGCCTTCCCAGGTCCTGAAGACCCAGTGGCATGGGGCGGGCGGCTTTCCGCTCACAGTTGCGGGGGCAGCCGCGGCGTTGGGGCGAACCCCGCACCGCATTCCCTTTTCACCTTCCGGCTGGAAGGACCATCGCAACCTGCGTATGTCCTGACCCGGTCAAAGTCAAACGGGAAGGCGATGGGGCTTCACTTCATTCTCGGCGGCGCCCGCTCCGGCAAGAGCCGGCATGGCGAGGCGCTGGTCACCGCCGCGCCGCCGCCCTGGACCTATATCGCCACGGCCGAGGCGGGGGATGCGGAGATGGAAGCGCGCATCGCCACCCATCGCGCCCGGCGCGGGGACGGCTGGACCACGATGGAGGCGCCGGTCGATCTGCCGGGCGCGCTGCGCGCGGCGGGCAAGACGCCGGTGCTGGTCGATTGCCTCACCTTGTGGCTGACCAATCTGATGCTGGGAGGGCACGACATCGCCGCCGCCACGGACGCGCTGGTGGAGGCGCTGGCGCGCCCGGCGCCGACGGTGGCGATCTCCAACGAGGTCGGCCTGGGCATCGTGCCGGAGCACGCGCTGGCCCGCGCCTTCCGCGACGAAGCCGGGCGGCTGCACCAGCGCATCGCCGCGCGGGCCGATCACGTGGCGTTGATGGTGGCGGGCATTCCGCTGGGGGTGAAATGAGCGAGGCGGAGCGGCATCGCGCCAAGATGGTCCACCGCAAGGCGGTGCAGGACGCGGAGGTGGCGGCCAAGACCGTCGAGAAGGGCCTGCTGATCGTCCATACCGGGCCGGGCAAGGGCAAATCCACCGCCGCCTTCGGGCTGATGCTGCGCATGCTCGGCCATGGGCGGCGCTGCGCCGTGGTGCAGTTCATCAAGGGCGCCTGGTCCACCGGCGAGCGCACCGCGCTGTCCCGCTTCGACGACCTCGTCGAATGGCACACGATGGGCGAGGGCTTCACCTGGGAAACCCAGGACCGCGATCGCGACGTCGCCGCCGCCACCCGCGCCTGGGCGCAGGCCCGCGTGCTGCTCAGCCGCGACGACCTCGGCCTGCTCATCCTCGACGAGCTCAACATCGCGCTGCGCTACGGCTATCTCGACTTGGGCGTTGTGCTGGCCGATCTCGCCGCGCGGCCGGCGGGGCTGCACGTGGTCGTCACCGGGCGCAACGCCAAGCCGGAGTTGCTGGCGGCGGCGGATCTGGTCAGCGAGATCGCCGCCGTGAAGCACCATTTCGCGGCCGGCGTGAAGGCGCAGCAGGGGATCGAATTCTGAGCGCGCTGATGTTCCAAGGCACCGGCTCCAATGTCGGCAAGTCGCTGCTGGTCGCCGGGTTCTGCCGGCTGTTCGCCAATCGCGGGCTGCGCGTGCGGCCGTTCAAGCCGCAGAACATGTCCAACAACGCCGCGGTCACCGACGATGGCGGCGAGATCGGCCGCGCCCAGGCGTTGCAGGCGCTGGCCGCGCGGGTGGCGCCTTCCGTCCACATGAACCCGGTGCTGCTGAAGCCGCAGAGCGAGACCGGCGCGCAGCTGGTGGTGCAGGGCCGGGTGCGCGCCAACGCCAACGCGCGCGCCTATCAGGCGATGAAGCGCGACCTGCTGCCCTGCGTGGTGGAGAGTTTCCGCCACCTCGCCGGCGAGAGCGACCTGGTGCTGGTGGAAGGTGCCGGCAGCGCGTCCGAAATCAACCTGCGCGCCGATGACATCGCCAATATGGGCTTCGCCCGCGCCACGGGCACGAAGGTGGTGCTGGTCGGCGATATCGACCGGGGCGGAGTGATCGCCAGCCTGGTCGGCACCAAATCCGTGCTCGACCCGGAGGATTCGGCGCTGATCGGCGGCTTCATCGTCAACCGCATGCGCGGCGACCCCACCCTGTTCGCGGCGGGCATGACGGCGATCGCCGACCGCACCGGCTGGGCGGCGCTGGGACTGGTGCCGCATTTCCCCGCCGCCGCCCGCCTGCCGGCCGAGGACGCGCTCGACCTCGCGGCCACCGCGCCCTCCGGCGGCAAGCTGCGCGTCGCCGTGCCGCTGCTGCCGCGCATCGCCAATTTCGACGATCTCGACCCGCTCGCCGCCGAGCCGGACGTCGCCCTGCACCGCGTCCCCCCCGGCCGGGCGCTGCCGGATTGCGACCTGGTGATCCTGCCCGGCTCCAAATCCACCATCGCCGACCTCGCCGCCCTGCGCGCGGAGGGCTGGGATATCGACATCGCCACCCATCTGCGCCGGGGCGGGCGGGTGCTCGGCCTGTGCGGCGGCTACCAGATGCTCGGCCGGACCATCGCCGATCCGCTGGGCCTGGAAGGCCCGGCCGGCGAAGTGCCCGGCCTCGGCCTGCTCGACATCGCCACCACGCTGCGCCCGGCCAAGCATCTGGGCATGGTGACCGGCCAGTCGCTGGCCGACGGCGCGGCCTTCGCCGGCTACGAAATGCACATGGGCGAAACCACGGGCCCGGACACCGCCCGCCCGCTGCTGCGCTTCACCGATGGCCGAGCGGACGGCGCGGTGTCATCGGACGGCCGTGTGACGGGCACCTACGTCCACGGCCTGTTCGCCCATGACGACCAGCGCGCGGCCCTGCTGCGGCGATTCGGCGCGGCCTCGTCCGGCCTGTCACATCATGCGTCGGTGGATTCGGTGCTCAACCTGTTGGCCACGCATCTCGAAGACCATGTGGACATCGCCGCGATGGAGCGGCTGATTCAGTCCGCCGCGTAGGCCTGCGCGGACATGCCGGCCACCCGGGCCGCCACCGCCGCGCCGAACGCCTCGAAGATGCGGCGCGACACCGCGTCGCGATCCCAATCGTATTCCGGGTGCCACTGCACCCCCACCGCGAAGCCGGCGCCGGTGTGGTGCACCGCCTCCGGTGTGCCGTCCGGCGCCACCGCGTCGATCGCCAGGCCCGGCGCCAGCTGGTCGATGCCCTGGTTGTGCAGCGAGTTCACGCCGATCTCCGTCGCCCCGGCCAGCCGGTGCAGCCAGCTGCCCGGGGTGATGCGCACCGCATGCGCCTTGCCCGTGCGCACGCGCGGATGGGGCTGCATCGGGGTGGAGTGGTCCATGCGGTCCGGCAGGTCCTGCAACCGCTGGTGCAGGCTGCCGCCGAGCGCCACGTTGAATTCCTGCAACCCCCGGCAGATCGCCAGCACCGGCACGCCCCGCGCCACGGCGCCGCGGATCAGCGGCAGCGTCACCGCGTCGCGCTTGGCGTCCTCCGGCGTGCCTTCCAGATGCGGGGGCCCGCCATACAGCGCGGGCTGCACGTTGGAGCGGCTGCCGGTGAGGATGATGCCGTCCAGCCGGCCCAGCAGCGTCTCCACATCCGCGCAATCGCCATTGGCGGGCAGCAGCACCGCCACCCCGCCCACCACCTGGTCGGTGGCGCGGATATAGGTGTCGGAGGCGGCATGGTTGGCCATGCCGAACACCCCGAACAGCTTCGTGCAGCAGGAGATACCGACGAGGGGTTTCATGTCGGGCAGCATCATTGCCGAAGATGTCAGAAAAATGAAGCATATCCCGCGAAACGCGGCATTGCGCCCCGCACATTGTGCTCATTCCGCCACAGCCCCGGCTATCGCGACACCGGCGCCGAGGAATCCGGCGAGGCCCGCGGCCGCAGCGACCGCCGCAGCAGCCCGGCGAGGCGCATCCGCCCGCTCGGCTCGGGGCTGCTGGAGATGCGCACCCCGCTCGGCTGGCGATGCAGGGTCAGCGTGCGCTCGTGATACTCCGCCAGCTCCGGCCGGTGCCCCACGCTGATCACCGTGCAATGCGCCAGCTCGTTGCCCAGCAGCTCCATCATCGAATCCTGGCTGTTGGTGTCCAGCGCCGCCGTGGCCTCGTCCATGATGAGAATATCGGGGTTCTGCACCAGCACCCTGGCGAACCCCACCCGCTGCAACTCGCCACCCGAGAGCTGCCGGTCCCACTGCTCCTCCTCATCGAGGCGCGGGATCAGCCGCCGCAACCCGCAGCGCTCCAGCGCCTGCCCCAGCGCCTTGTCGTCATGCGTGGCCTCGGTCGCGGGATATTCCAGCGCCTGGCGCAGCGTGCCCAGCGGCATGTACGGCTTCTGCGGCAGGAAGGCGATGCGCCCCCCCTCCGGCAGCCGCACGCAGCCCTGCCCCCACGGCCACAGCCCGGCGATGGCGCGGATCAGCGTGGATTTGCCGGTGCCGCTGTCGCCCATCAGCAGCACCTTCTCGCCCTTGCCGATCACCGTGTCGGCCTCGTCGATCATCACCCGCCCGTTGTGCTGGGCCACCGACAGACCCTCCAGCCGGATCGAATCGTCCGGGCTGGTCTCCAGCGTGATGCGGTCCTGCTCGCTCTCGCCCACCGACGCATCCAGATCGGTCAGCGCCACCCACAACCCCGTCACGCGGCCCACCGAGGCCAGCCACTCCGCGATGCGCGCGTAATTGTCCACCAGCCAGTTCAGCGCCACCTGCACCTGCACGAAGGCCGCCGCCGTCTGCATCAGCCCGCCCAGCGTGATGCTGTGGTTGAGATACAGCGGCGCCGCCAGCAGCAGCGGCACCACCGGTGCGGCCACCCCGTTCACCGTCACCAGCAGCGTCATGCGCGCGAGCTGCAGGATCACCCCGTTCCAGCTCGCCACCACCGCGTCGAATGTCGCGCGGATACCCTTCCGCTCGTCGTTCTCGCCGCGGATCATGGCGATGGCCTCGGCATTCTCGCGCACCCGCCCGAGCTCGTGCCGCAGCTTCGCCTCCGCCGCGTTCTTGGCGTCGATCCGCCGGATCAGCGGCCGCCCGAACAGCACCATCGAGCCGGACATGATCACCGCATAGGCGATCGCCGCCAGCACCATGTAGCCGTGGATCTGATGCCCCCCGATGGTCAGCGTGCCGCCCGCCGACCACAGCACGCCCACGAACACCAGCGCCATCAGCACGGCGTTCAGAATGCCGAAGCCGAAATCGATCAGCGGCTCCGTCGCCACCCGCGCATCCTCGGCGATGCGGAACTCCGGCGAGTCGATGTCGGGGGCCGCGATGTTCAGCCGATAGAACCGCTGCTCCGCCAGCCACTCCCCCGCCAGGTGATGCGTCAGCCACCGCCGCCACTGCACCTGCAGGCGCATGCGCACCACCACGCTGGCGATCGCCACCACCACGCTCGCCGCCACCAGCCCGCCGAACAACCCCATCGCCGCGAACACGATGCCGGCATCGCGCTTGTCCAGCGCATCGAAGAAATGCCGGTTCCAGCGATTGATGCCGTACTGAACGCCGATATTCGCGACGATCAGCGCGATGGACAGCACGGTCAGCGACCACGCCCGCCCCCGCGTCTCCCCCTTCCAGAACCCGCCGGCCAAACGAAAATACGCGGCGGTCGATGCCGTCGCCTCAGGGCGAGTGTCCTCGCCGCGGCCGGGTTCGTCGGTCATCGCGGTGTCCTGTCGCTGCGATGACGAAACGCCGCGACGGGCTGCCGGTTCCCGTGGTGAGGAAGGAAGAAAGGAAGCGCTTCTTTTTTGAAAAAAGAAGCAAAAAACTTTTGACTTTTGGAATCGTGTGGCGGCGCTGCCCTCACGAAAATGGCTCACTTCTCCTCATTCTTCGCATGCATGCCCTGGCTTCGTTGCGGGGGACGGCGTCAAGGCTCTTGAGCGAAGCGTGCCTTGACGCCGTCGCCCGCAACGCAAGCACAATCACGGATGCGAAGGAGCCACCCCTACCCCACAGCGCGCCCGGACAGCCGCCGCACCGCATCCGGCGCCTCCAGCACCTCCGGCGTCAGGTCCAGCCCCAGGCCCGGCCCCTGCATGGGCAGGCAGTAACCGTTCTCCACGCGCGGCAGCGCGGTGACCAGCGAGCGGTACCAGCCGCTGTAATAGGCCCGCACCGACTCCTGGAAGATCGCGTTCGGCGCGTTCAGCGACAGATGCAGCGAGGCGGCGAACACCACCGGGCCGGTGCAGTCATGCGGCGCCACCGGGCGCTGGTGGGCCTCGGCGAGGGTGGCGATCTTCTTGGCTTCCGACAGGCCGCCGCACCACGACACGTCCAGCATCACGTAGTCCACCGCCCGCGCCCGCATCAGCTCCAGGAAATGGGCGCGGGTGGCGATGGTCTCGCTGGCGCAGACGGGAATGCCCGCGCGCTCGGCGTAGCTGGCCAGCGCCCCGCTATCCTGCATCTTGATCGGGTCTTCCGCCCAGAACGGCTTGAACGGCCGCAGCGCGCGGGCGATGGCCAGCGCCGAGGGCAGGTCCCACATGGAATGCAGCTCCACCATGATCTCCATGGCATCGCCCACCGCGTCGCGGATCCTGCGGAACGGATCGAGCGCCTCCTCGATCTGCGCCTGGCTGATATAGGCGCCGCCGTTCATCACCGCGAAGCGGTCGAACGGCCAGATCTTCATGGCCGTGATGCCCTCGGACAGCAGCGATTTCGCCAGCCCCCCGGCATCCTTCATGAAGGCGATCTGGTCCTCGTACGGGCCCTCCACCTCGGTCTCCGTGCCCTGCACCAGGCGGCGGTTGGCCTGCTTGTTGTAGGTGTAGCCGGCGCAGGTGTTGTAGGTGCGCACCTTGTCGCGCGACAGCCCGCCGAGCACCTCGTGCACCGGCACGCCGAAGCGCTTGCCCTGCAAATCCCACAGCGCGATGTCCACCGCCGAGGCCGCGCGCATCTCCGCCCCGGAGGAGCGGAAGCCGATATAGGGTTCGGTCAGCAGCTTGGAGATGTGGTCGATGCGGCCGGGGTCGAGCCCGATCAGCTGCGGCGCGATATCCGTGTGCAGATACCCCGCCACCGCATCCGGCCCCCGAAAGGTCTCGCCCAGCCCGATCAGCCCTTCATCGGTGTGGACGCGCAGCCAGATGATGTTGGCATAGGCGGGCAGCTGGATCGTTTCGAGGCCGATGACACGCACGCAAATCTCCCGGAAGCTATGGTGTGATGAATGCGTATCATATCAACGGCCATGAAGAATGGCCGTTGATATGAGTCTTTGTTTGGCGCGCCGCCGCCGGCCAACCCGGCGCGCGATACCAGCCCCGGCGGGCAGGGTCCATCGGCGGAACCGGCACGGCAGGGCCACGTTGGCCGGCGAAAGGACATCGAACATGGCGACCAGGCTGGCGACCTATCGCGCGAAGCGGGATTTCACCCGCACGGCCGAGCCCGCCGGCGGCCGCGTCGCGCGCGGCAAGGCGCTGCGCTTCGTCATCCAGAAGCACGACGCGACGCGGCTGCACTACGATCTGCGGCTGGAGCTGGGCGGAGTGTTCAAATCCTGGGCGGTGACGCGCGGCCCCTCGCTCGACCCGGCGGACAAGCGCCTGGCGGTGGAGGTGGAGGACCACCCACTCGACTACGGCGATTTCGAGGGCACCATCCCCAAGGGCGAATATGGCGGCGGCACGGTGCTGCTGTGGGATCGCGGCCTGTGGCGGCCGGAAGGGGATGAGGACCCGCAGGCCGCGCTGGCGGCGGGCGAGCTGAAATTCACCCTTGAGGGCGAGAAACTGCACGGAAGCTGGGTGCTGGTGCGCATGAAGCGCGACCGCGCGAAGGGCGAGGGGACGCGCGGCAAGTGGGTGAACTGGCTGCTGATCAAGCACAAGGACGCATTCGCCCGGCCAGGCGATGGCGAGGCGGCGCTGGCCCAAGACCGCTCCGTCGCCTCCGGCCGCGGCCTCGCGGACATCGCCGCGGGCACCGGCCGCGCCCCCGCGCCGTTCATGCGAAGCGGGCCGAAGCCGAAAGCCGCCGCGGTGTGGCACAGCGCGGACATGCCGGATTTCGTGGCCCCGCAGCTGTGCCATCCGGTGGACCGCCCGCCCGCCGGCACCGGCTGGGTGCACGAGGTGAAGTTCGACGGCTACCGCATGCAGCTGCGCGTCGCCCACGGCCAGGCCACCCTCAAGACCCGCAAGGGGCTGGATTGGACCGGCCGCTTCCCCGCCATGGCCCGCGCCGCCGCCGGCCTGCCGGACTGCCTGATCGACGGCGAGGTGGTGGCGCTGGACGCCGAGGGCCGGCCGGATTTCGCCGCCCTTCAGGCCGCCCTGTCGGAAGGCAAGACGGACCGGCTGGTGTTCTTCGCCTTCGATCTGCTCTTCGCCCAGGGCACGGACT
>CAMFLK010000062.1 GCA_945957135.1 uncultured Rhodospirillales bacterium | reverse complement strand
CCGTCCCTTCTTCGCATGTATGCCCTGGCTTCGTTGCGGGGGGCGGGGTCAAGGCGCTCAAGCGAAGCGTGCCTTGACGCCGGCCCACGCAACGCAAGCACAATCATGAGTGCGAAGGAGCGATGGAGGGAAACGCCGATGAAAACCGTGTTCGTGCTGTTCGACAGCCTCAACCGCCGCTCGCTCGAATCCTATGGCGCCAAGACGGTGCGCACGCCGAACTTCACCCGCCTCGCTCAGCGCTGCGCGGCGTTCGACCGGCACTATGTCGGCAGCCTGCCCTGCATGCCCGCGCGGCGCGACCTGGTGACCGGGCGCCTGTCCTTCCTGCATCGCAGCTGGGGGCCGCTGGAGCCGTACGACAACGCGTTTCCCGAACTGCTGGCTGGGGGCGGCGTGTATTCGCACCTGGTGACCGACCATTACCACTACTGGGAAGATGGCGGCGCCACCTATCACAACCGTTTCGACTCCTACGAGTTCATCCGCGGGCAGGAGCGCGACGCATGGAAGGCGATGGTGCAGCCGCCGTGGCAGCGGCTGCGCGCGATGTACCACGCCAAGCAATATTCCGAAGCGCGGCGCAACAAGTTCTCGCAATACATGATCAACCGGGAGTTCATCCGCGACGAGGCGGAATTCCCCTCCGTGCAGTGCTTCGATGGCGGGCTGGCCTTCCTCGACGCCAATCGCGACGCCGATGACTGGTTCCTGCAGATCGAGACCTTCGACCCGCACGAGCCGTTCTTCAGCCCGGCGCGGTTCCGCCAGGATGACCCGACCGACTACGCCGGCCCGATCCTCGACTGGCCGCCCTATGCGCGGGTGGACGAGGCGCCGGAGGAATGCGCGGAGCTGCGGGCGAATTACCGCGCCATCGTGGCGCTGTGCGACGCGCAGATGGGACGGCTGCTGGATTACTTCGACGCGCATGATTTGTGGAAGGACACGGCGCTGATCGTCGCCACCGACCATGGCTTCCTGCTCGGCGAGCACGATTGGTGGGCGAAGAACCGCATGCCCGTCTATGAGGAAGTCGCGCATATCCCGCTGTTCATGCATCACCCCGCCATCGCCGCCGCCGGGCAGCGGCGCGGCGCGCTGACCCAGACGATCGACCTGATGCCGACCATCCTCGACCTGCACGGGATCGCGCCGCCATCGGAAGTGCGCGGCCGCTCGCTGCTGCCGGTGCTGCGCGAAGACGTGGCGGTGCGGGAGGCGGCGATCTTCGGCGTGTTCGGCAGCGCGGTGAACGTGACGGATGGGCGCTACACCTATTTCCTCTACCCCGACGACATCGCGAAGCCGTCGCTGTTCCAGTACACGCTGATGCCCGCGCATATGACGGAGATGTTCGCGCCGGAGGAGCTGGGCGAGGCGCAACTGGCGCCGCCCTTCCCCTTCACCAAGGGCGTGCCGCTGCTGAAGGTGCCGGCGCCACCGAAGGCCAAACTTCCGGGGTTTCACGGCGTGATCGCGCAGGCCGACACCGAGACGGTGCTGTTCGACCTCGCCGCCGATCCCGGCCAGACCACGCCGGTGGCGGACGCGGCCGTCGTCGCGCGGCTGACCGGGGCGATCCGGGCGCTGATGCGGGAGAACGACGCGCCGGAGGAGGCGTATCGGCGGTTCGGGCTTGATCCCCTGCCGTCACCGTCTGGGCCGGGCTTGTCCCGGCCAGCCACGCGGTGAGGCGTCATCCAACCTCGATGCGCACGCTCCACCGCCGGCCGCACGGCACGCCTGCCGCGACAAGCGGTCGCGACGGGGTAGCCGGGACAAGCCCGGACATGAGGTATATCATTGAAAATAATATGTATTTCCCGTTTCGACGCCCCGATTTTTTCGCTGTGGGGCGAATTCAAAAAAAATTTTGCGCGACGTGTTTTTTTCTCTTGCCATCCGTCGGTGAGTGTGGGAAACGAGGAAACACCCAACCAAACAAACTGACAGGAGACCGTCCCGATGACCCCGCCCAACCCCCTCACCCGGTTCGTGCAGATGCTCTCTGCCCTGCTGGGTGGGGTGTGGGCGAAGCTGATCCTCGGGCGCAGGCAGGCCGCGGAACTCCGGGAGGTGATCGCCGGCCTGAAGGCCTTCGACGAACTCCTCGCGAGCTGGAAGGCCGGCACGCTGGTGGTGCCGCCCGAGCCGGAGGTCGAATATGTCGAGGTGAAAGCGCGCAAGGCGCCCGCGCGGCCCCGCAAGCGTGGCCCCCGCCCGTCGGCACCACGCCGCCGGGCGCAGGCGCAACCCCGCCGCATCATCCGCCTCCGGCCCGTCAACTGGGCCGTCATCCCCCGCCGCCTCCTGTCACGACGCGGCAGGCCGACCCTCACCGTGAAGCGGCTGGGCGAATGGTCGGGATAGTGCCCGCCCTCCTCCAACCTCGCCGCTTTTCCCGCAACCCCGACCGGCCGAACCGTGTTTTTTTACCTTGGGTCATTCCCGAGGCGATACCGCGTGGACAGGCCCCCGCCTCAGGTTTCCGGCGCGCGTATCCTGTCGCGCAGCCGCCTTCGCGGGCGGGCGCGCACCTCCGCCCCCGGCGCCATGGCGCGGATCTGCGTCTGGAACGCCGCGCGCTGCTCGTGGATCGTGGCGATCACCGGGCCCATGGGAATGCCGAGATCGACCAGCACGGATTCCGAGAGTTGCAGGCTGGCCTCGATGGTTTCCGGCACCGCGTCCGTTGCGCCCAGCGCGTAGAGCCGGGCGGCGTGGTGCGCGTCGCGGGCGCGGGCGATGATCAGCAGGTCCGGCCGCGCCTGGCGCGCCAGGCGCACCAGCCGGTCGCCGGCGGCGTGGTCGCTCATGGTGATCACCAGCGCCCTGGCGGTGCGCAGGTGCAGCCGGTGCAGCAGTTCGGGGTTGGTGATGTCGCCCCAATAGACCGGCCGGCCCGCGCGGCGCAGCCGGGCCACCCGGTCGGGGTCGTTGTCGAGACCGACATAGGCGATGCTGTGGGTCTCCAGCAGCATCGCCACCGTCTCGCCCACCCGGCCGAAGCCGGCGACGATGACCCGGGGGCTGTCGTCATCGGTGCGCGGCGCGAGCAGCGCGGGGTCGATCGCCGCCCCGCGCGCCACGCGCTGGCCGAGCCGGTCGGCCAGGCCCGAGAGGACAGGGATCAGCGCCATGGTGACCGCCGCCAGCACCAGGGCCGCGTGGTCGGTCTCCAGTGTGATCAGCCCGCTGGTGAGCGCCGCGGCGAGGATGACGAAGCCGAACTCGCCGCCCGGCGCCAACAGCATCGCCGCGTGGACCGCGGCCATGCGCCCCACCCCGAACAGCCGCGACAGCCCGGCGATGACCACGAATTTCGCCGCCACCATCACCACCGCCGTCAGCAGCAGGCGCAGCGGCTGGGCGGCCACCAGCTCGAGATCCAGCCCCATGCCCACGGTGATGAGGAACACGCCGAGCAGCAGGCCCTTGAACGGCTCGATCGTCACCTCGATCTGGCGGCGATATTCGGTCTCGGCGAGCAGCAGCCCGGCGATCAGGGCGCCCATCGCCATGGACAGCCCGGCCACCGCCGTCACCAGCCCGGTGCCCAGCACCACCAGCAGGCAGGCGGCCATGAACAGCTCCGGGCTCGCGGTGCGCGCCACGCTGCGGAACAGCGGCCGCAGGGCCAGGCGGCCGATGCTGATCACCGCCGCGATCGCCACCGCCGCCTTGGCCAGGGCCACGCCCACCGACATCGCCCCGGTGTCGCCGGCCGAGACGCGCTCGCCCAGCACGCCGATGACGAACAGCACCGGCACCGCCGCGAGGTCCTGGAACAGCAGCACGCCCAGCGTCGCCCGCCCCTCCGGGCTGTTCAGCCGCTCATTGGCCGACAGCAGCTGCACCACGATGGCGGTGGAGGACATCGACAGCGCGAGCCCGGCCACCACGGCGGCCGCGAGATCGAGGTCGTCGCGCAGGAAATAGCCCAGCGCGGTGAGCACGGAAGCGCACAGCACCACCTGCAGGCTGCCCAGGCCGAACACCAGCCGGCGCATCACCAGCAGGCGCGGGAAGGACAGCTCCAGCCCGATCATGAACATCAGCGTCACCACGCCGAGCTCGGCGATCGGCGCCATGCCCTCGGCATCGGTGATGGTCACGAGGTCGAGCGGCGCCCAGTTCACCGCCCCCAGGCCGTGCGGCCCCACCGCGATGCCGACCAGGATGAAGCCGATGATCGGGCTGATGCGCAGGCGGTGGAAGATCGGGATCACCACGCCGGCGGCGGCCAGCACGATCAGCGCCGGCTTGAACATCGTGGGGTCGAGCGGGGCGGACATGATCTAGGCCGGCAGGCCCACCAGCAGCGCGTCGCCCTCCACCTTCACGGGGAAGACGGCGAGGTCGATGTCGATCGGCGCGCACAGGCCCTTGCCGGTGCGCACGTCGAACTGGCCGGCATGCAGCGGGCATTCGATGACATGGCCCTCCAGCCAGCCATCGGTGAGCAGGGCGTAGGCGTGGGTGCAGATATTGTCGGTGCAGCGGAACTCGCCGCCCTCGAGGTGATAGAGGGCCAGGTCGCGCCCATTGGCCTTCACCGCGCGCATCTCACCCTCCGCGATGTCGCCCACCGCGGCGACCCGCACCCAGTTTGCCGCTTCACTCATCTCTTGCCACCTTCAGCTGTAACGGAACGGACGACTCCGGGTCCGGATGATGCCGTACCCCTCCCCGCCTGTCTGCCAACGGATGGAGTCGCACCATGACCCTTCAGACCCATGTGATCCTCGGTGCCGGCCAGGCGGGCGCCCATGCCGCCATGGCGATGCGCGAGGCCGGGTTCGCCGGACGGATCGTGCTGGTGGGCGAGGAGCCGGCGCGGCCCTATGAGCGGCCGCCGCTGTCCAAGGAGATGCTGACCGGCGACGCGCCCCCGCAGTTCTTCCACCCGGAGGCGCGCTACGGCGAGCGCGACATCACGCTGATGCTGGGCGCGCGGGCGGAGGCGATCGATGCCGACGCGGGCGTGGTGCGGCTCGCGGATGGCACAAGCCTTGGCTACGACGCGCTGCTGCTGGCCACCGGCGGGCGGGCGCGGCGGCTGGACGTGCCCGGCGGCGAGGCGATCCTGTATCTGCGCACGCTGGACGATGCGCGGGCGCTGCGGGCGCGGCTGCTCGGCGGCGGGCGGGTGGTATGCGTGGGCGCCGGGGTGATCGGGCTGGAGATCGCCTCCTCCGCCCGGGCGCTGGGCTGCGACGTGACGGTGATCGAGGCCGGGCCGGGGGTGATGGGCCGGTCGCTGACGCCGGATTTCGCCGCGCATATCGCCGCCCTGCATCGCGCCAACGGGGTGGAGCTGCGCCTCGGCACGGGGATCGCGGCGATCGAGGGCGGCGAGGTGGTGTGCGCGGACGGCACGCGCATTCCCGCCGATCTGGTGGTGGCCGGGGTGGGGATGCGGCGGAACACGGAGCTGGCGGAGGCGGCGGGAGTCGCGGTGGAGAACGGCATATTGGTGGACGAGCTCGGCCGCACCAGCCTGCCCGGCATCTTCGCCGCCGGCGACGTCGCGGCCTTCCTGCACCCGCGGCTCGGCCGGCTGCGCCAGGAATCCTGGCGGCACGCGCAGAACCACGGCATCGCCGTCGGCCGCGCCATGGCCGGGGGCGACGCGCCCTATGACGACGTGCCCTGGTTCTGGACCGACCAGCACGGCACCAACCTGCAACAGGCCGGCCTCGCCGATCCCGCGCTGCGCGCGGTGATGCGGGGCGAGAGGGGCGGCGCCAGCTTCGCCGCCTTCCATCTCGATGGCGAGAACCGCGTGGTGAGCGCGACGGGCATCAACGCGCCCCGCGAAATCCGCGCGGCGATGGCGCTGATCCAGTCCGGCCGGCAGGTGGACCCGGTGGCGCTGGCCGATCCCGCCGCGAATTTGCAGCGCATCGCCGTGGGCCGGTAGCGTCCTCCCCCCATAGGGAAGGAACGACCGCATATGCCTGATCCATTCAGCGTCGAAGGCCGCATCGCCGTGGTCACCGGCGGGCTGGGCCAGCTCGGCACCCAGTTCACCACCTCGCTCGCCGAGGCCGGCGCGCGCGTGGCGATCTTCAGCCGCCGGCCGTTCGATGCCGCGTCGCTGGCGGAGAAATTCCCCGGCCTCACCGACCGCATCCGCCTCTACGAGGCGAGCGTCACCGACAAGGCGGCGCTGGAGGCGGCGACGGCGCGGCTGGTGGCCGATTGGGGCGTGCCGCACATCCTGGTGAACAATGCCGGCATCGATTCCAAGCCCACCGGCTCGGCCGAGCAGAACGGGCCGTTCGAGAACTACCCGCAGGAATACTGGGACGAAATCATCGACACCAACCTGACCGGCGTGATGCTGACCAGCCAGGTGGTGGGCAGCCGCATGGCCGAGGCGGGGCGCGGCTCGATCATCAATGTCGGGTCGATCTACGGCATGGTCTCGCCGAACCAGGCGCTGTACGCCTATCGCGAGAAGCGTGACGGGGTGCCGTTCATCAAGGCGGTGTCCTACGCCGCCTCGAAATCCGGGCTGCTGAACCTCACCCGCTACCTCGCCACCTACTGGGCGCCGAAGAACGTGCGGGTGAACATCATCTCGTTCGGCGGCATCAAGACGGGCAGTTTCGACAAGGAGTTCGTGGACGCGTTCATCGAACGCGTGCCGCTGGGCCGGCAGGCGGAGCTGGGCGAATACAACGGCGTCATCCGCTTCCTGGCCTCGGATGCGTCGAGCTACATGACCGGCTCGAACGTCGTGGTGGACGGCGGCTTCACCGCCTGGTAGCGGCCCTTTGTTGGGTCGCGTGATTCAGACTTTTTGGCGATTCCGCCAAACGTCATCACGCTCTAGCCCAAGGCCGCCACCGCGCGGAACCCGGCATCGGCGGCGTGCAGCACGGCGTCGATGTCGGCGGGCGCGTGGGCGGTGGAGAGGAACATGTTGTGCTTGGGGTGGAAATAACCGCCCTCGGCCAGCGCCGCGACGCAGAACGTGTTGGCGAAACGGAACTCCGTGTCGCCCGTGAACAGCACCATCGGCATCTGCACCGGCCCGCTCTGCTCGATCGGCACGCCGTATTTCGCGGCCAGCGCGTCCATGCCCTGGCGGAAGCGCGTGCCGGCTTCTTCCATGCGCGCCGGCGCGTCCTCGCGACGCATCACCTTCAGCGTGGCGACGGCGGCGGCCATGGCCACGGCGCCGGTCCAGAAACTGCCGGTGGTGAACACTTTCGTGGCCGCCTCGCGGAACCGGTCATTGCCGGTGGCGGCCGCCAGCGCGTGGCCATTGGCGATCGCCTTGCTGAAGGCGGAGAGGTCGGGCCGCACGCCCACCGGCTCCCAGCTGCCACCGAGATGCAGGCGGAAGCCGGCGCGCACGTCGTCCAGGATCAGCGCCGCCCCGGTGGCGTCGCACAAAGCGCGGGCGGCGCGGGCGAATTCCGGCGTCGGCAGTTCCTGCGTCTTCGCCAGGTCGTGGCGGAAGGCGCTGACCACGATGGCGGCGAGGTCGCCTTCCGCCTGCCCCACCGCTGCGGTCAGCGAGGCGACGTCGTTGTAGTCATAGTGCAGAAGATGCGCCCGATCCTCCGTCATCACCCCGGCGGGATAGGGCGTGCACCAGGGTGCCGCGCCGTGATAGGCGCCGCGCGCGACGAGCACCTTGCGCTTGCCGGTCGCCGCGCGGGCGATGGTGACGCAGACCGTGGTGGCGTCCGTGCCGTTCTTCTGGAACTGCACCCAGTCGGCATGGGCCACCGTGTCCACCATCAGCTCGGCGAGTTCCACCATCACCTCGCCGGGGCCGTTCTGGCAGTCGCCACGTTCGGCCTGGCGCCGCGCCGCCTCCTCCACCTCCGGGTGCTGATGGCCCACCACCATCGGGCCGAAGCTGCACATCAGATCGACATATTCCCGCCCGTTCACGTCGCGGATGCGGCAGCCCCTCGCGCTTTCGAAGAATTGCGGATAGCCCTCCGGCAGGTTGGCGGCGTTCTGGTGCCCCCACATGCCGCCGGGCACCACCTGCTTCGCCCGGGCCCGCAGCGCCGCGTCGCGTTCATTGGGGATCATGCCGTCATCCTTTCCGCCGATGTTCCACATTGTGCGCCTGCTCACGAAACTTGCAATTGCGCGCCGCAAAAAAGTTGACCCCCGCGAAACCGCCGCGCCATCATCCGCCCAGGACAGGGGAAACCGCCATGACGCGTCTCGCCGCCATCGCTCCCGCGCTGCTCGCCCTGCTGCCGGGGATGGCCCTCGCCGATCCGTTCAAATGCCCACGCATGGGCGGCGATCTCGCCTTCGGGCTGGAGGCGAAGGTGGCGGGGCTCGACCAGCACGTCTCCCCCGCCGGCTCCACGCGCGACGTGACCTCGAACATCTACGAGACACTGGTCACCCGCGACGACACCATGAAGCCCATCCTGCAACTGGCCAAATCCGTCGATGTCAGCGCGGACCAGAAGACCTTCATCTTCCATCTGCGCGAGGGGGTGAAGTTCCACAACGGCAAGACCATGACGTCGGACGACGTGCTCGCCTCCTACCAGCGCTACCAGAAAGTCGGCGTGGACCGCTCGATCCTCGACATCGTGGACCGGTTCGAGACGCCGGACGCCAGCACCTTCACCATCGTGCTGAAGGACACGCGGCCCACCTTCCTGGAAAGCCTGTCCTATTTCACCGTGCCCATCGTCATCATCCCGCGCGAGAACGCCAATGCGGCGCCCCAGCAATTGCCGCCCGTGGGCACCGGCCCGTTCCAGCTGGTGGAATTCGTCGCCGACAGCCATGTGAAGCTGAAGCGCTTCGAAGGCTACACGCCCAACACCGATTTCACCGAGGCCACCGGCTTCGGCGGCTACAAGCAGCCCTGCCTGGACACCGTCACGCTGCGCATGACCAGCGAGCCCGCGGCCCGCACCGCGGCGCTGGAGACCGGCGAGTTGCAGGGTGTGCAGGACGTGCCCACCGCGTCGCAGAAGCGGCTGGCCGAGAACAAATCCATCAAGCTGCTGCGGCTGGAGAATTTCTGGCTGAACGTCACCTACCCGAACCAGTCCTTCCCGCCCACCGACAATCTCAAGGTGCGCCAGGCCATCCTCGCGGCGATGGACATGAACGAGATCATGGATGCGGCGAGCGACGGCGCCTACAAGCTCAACCCGTCCTTCCAGTTCCCCGGCACGCCCTACTACACCGAGGCGGGCAAGGAGCTTTACAACCAGCACAACATCGCGAAGGCCAAGCAGCTTCTTCAGGAGGGCGGCTACAAGGGCGAGAAGGTCATCCTGATGACCAATCGCGAATATCCCTCGATGTACAACACGTCGCTGGTGATGTCCGAGCAGCTCAAGGCCGCGGGCATCAACGCCGAGCTGCTGGTGCTCGACTGGCCCACCGCGCTGCAGAAAAGCGTGAAGGACAATGAGGGCTGGAACTTCTTCTACACCGGCTGGATCACCGTCACCGCGCTGGGCGGCGCGCAGAGCCTGCGCAACCTCGCCGACCCCTCCAACGTGCACAAGCCGCAGGGCAACAAATCCGACCCCGAATTCATGGCCGCCTTCCGCAAGATCGAAAGCGGCTCCACGCTCGATGAACGCCGCGCCGCCTTCGCCACGGCGCAGGCACGGGCCTTCGACCAGGTGATGGCGGTGCCCTTCGGGGTGATGCCGAAAGTGCAAGCGATGCGGACCAATGTGGAGGGGTTCAAGCCCTACTACTCGCCGCGCTTCTACAATGTGTGGCTGACCAACTGAGCTTTCCCCTATGGGCCGGCATGCGCTCTGGCGCCTGATCCAGGCGGCGCCGCTGCTGCTGCTGATCAGCCTGATCTCCTTCCTGCTGCTCTACCTCATCCCCGGCGACCCCGCGCTGGTCGCCGCCGGGCCGGGCGCCTCGGCCGACGTGGTGGCGCAGGTGCGGCACAATATGGGGCTCGACCGCCCCTTCGCCGTGCAGCTCGGCCTGTTCTACGCGCGGCTGCTGCACGGCGATCTCGGCCGCTCGCTGGTGCTCGGCCAGCCGGTCGCGGAGGCCATCCTGCAAAGGGCACCGGTCACGCTGTGGATCTCGCTCTATTCGCTGGTGCTGACGATCATCCTGGGTCTTGCCGCCGGCATCGCCGCCGCCGTGCGGCACAATTCCTGGGTGGACCAGATCGTCTCGGTCGTCGCCCTGCTCGGCGTGTCCCTGCCGAATTTCTGGCTGGCGCTGGTGATGATCGTGATCTTCTCCGTCCAGCTCGGCTGGTTTCCCACCGGCGGCTACGTCGCGCCCACCACCAGCCTGGCCGGCTGGTTCGCCACGGCCACCATGCCCGCCGTCGCCCTCGCGCTGTTGCAGATCGGCCTGCTGACCCGCATCACCCGCGCGACGATGCTCGACGTGCTGCGCCAGGACTACATCCGCACCGCCCGCGCCAAGGGGCTGGGCGAGGCGCTGGTGGTGGGACGGCACGCGCTGGCCAACACGATGATTCCCATCGTCACCGTGGTGGGCATCATCCTCTCCGTGCTGCTCTCCGGCTCCGTGGTGATCGAGACGGTGTTCGCCGTGCCCGGCGTGGGCGCGCTGCTCGGCAACGCCATCCTGGCGCGCGACTACCCGATGATCCAGGGCGGGCTGCTGTTCGTCGCCGCCACGCTGCTGCTGCTCAACGTGGGCATCGACGTGCTCTACGCCGCCTTCGACCCGCGCGTGCGGCTGGGTGGCGACGACCCATGATCCCCTTGCTGCGCCACCGCTCCTTCATGCTCGGCCTGGTGCTGTTCGCAGCGGTGGCGCTGGTCGCCCTCGCCGCCCCGTTCATCGTCGATGCCGACCCCGCGCGCATGGCGCTGCGCCTGCGCTTCAAGCCGCCATCTTCGGAGTTCCTGTTCGGCACGGACAATCTCGGCCGCTCCATGCTCGCGCGGGTCTGCTACGGCGGCCGGCTCAGCCTCGCCATCGGCCTCGCCGTGGTGGCGCTGAACGCGGTGTTCGGCGTGCTGATCGGGGCCCTCGCCGGCTACGTGCCGCGGCTGGACGGCGCGCTGATGCGCCTGTCGGACGCGCTGATGGCCTTCCCCGCCGTGCTGCTGGCCATCGGCATCGCCGCGGCGCTCGGCCCCACCGCGAGCACGGCGGTGATCGCGCTGGCCATCGTCTATATCCCCCGCACCGCGCGTATCCTGCGTGCCAGCGTGCTGGTGGTGCGGCGGCTGGATTTCGTGGAGGCGGCGCGCGCCATCGGCTGCGGCCATCTGCGCATCGTCGCGCGCCATATCCTGCCCAACTGCCTCGCGCCCTTGATCGTGCAGCTCAGCTTCGTCTTCGCCTATGCCGTGCTGAGCGAGGCGGTGCTGAGCTTTCTCGGCCTCGGCGCGCCACCTTCGGTGCCCAGCTGGGGAATCCTGATTTCCGAAGGCCGCGGCTACATCCGCGAGGCGCCGTGGCTGACCGTGGTGCCCGGCATCGCCATCGCCATGACGGTGCTCGGCCTCAACCTGATGGGCGACGGATTCCGCGACGTGCTGGATCCGCGCCTGCGCGTGGAGCAGATATGAAGATCACCGAAGTGGAGCCCATCCTGCTGCGCGGCGAGACCGCCTACGGCGCCGCCGCGCGCGACGAGGCGAGCGACAATGGCGACTGGCAGCTCATCGTCCGCGTCGCCACGGATGAGGGGCTGACCGGCTGGGCCGACGTGGAGACCCTCGCCCCCGCCGCCGTCGCCATCATCGCCGGCCAGGGCATGTCGGTGCTCGGCTTCCGCACGCTGGGCGAGCTGCTGGTCGGCGAAAACCCGCTGGATGTCAGCAGGCTTTGGGACCGCATGTATGTCGGCAGCGCCTATTACGGGCGGCGCGGCATCGGCATGCAGTGCCTGTCGGCGATCGACAACTGCCTGTGGTCGATCCGCGCCCAGGCGGCCGGCATGTCGCTCGCCGCGCTGCTCGGCGGGCGGCGGCGCGAGCGCATCCCCGCCTATGCCTCCACCCTGTTCCGCGAAACCCCGGAAGCGATGGAGGACGCCGTGCGCGGCTACATCGCCCATGGCTTCCGCGCGGTGAAGTTCGGCTGGGGCGTCTTCGGCGAGGATTCAGGCCGCGACCGCGAACTCGTCGCCGCCGCCCGTGCCGCGCTTGGGCCGGACCGCGCGCTGCTGGTCGATCCCGGCTGGTACCCCGCCGGCTGGAAAAATCCCGGCCCGATGCGCGGCCGGCGCGAGGCGGAGGCGCTGTGCGCCTGGCTCGCGGACTACGATGTCGGCTGGGTGGAGGATTTCATCCATCCCGAGAATTTCGAGGAATATGCCTATATCCGTTCGCGTTCGCCGGTGAAGGTCGCGGCCGGCGAGCAGGTGGCGACGGTGTGGGAATTCCAGCGCTTCATCGCCCAGGGCTGCGTCGATGTGATCCAGCCCGACCTGTCGCGCTGCGGCGGCATCTCCGTCGCCGCCCGGGTGGCGGAGATGGCGGAGCAGGCGGGCATCGAGCTGGTGCCGCATTCCTGGCTGACCCATCTGCTGACCGGCTATTCGCTGCAACTCATCGCCACCCTGCCGCGCGCCCGCTTCGTGGAGTTCAACGTGAGCCAGAGCCCGCTGACGCGCGGCATCGCCCGCGCCAGCTTCGCGCTGGATGCGGACGGCACCGTGCCGATTCCCGACACGCCCGGCATCGGCGTGGAGGTCGATCCCGATTTCATCGCCGCGCACCGGGTGAACTGACATGAGCAGACTCATCGCCCGGCCGTCCGAACTCGACCTGACCAGCCCGGGACGGCGCGACTATCACGTGGCCCTCGAACAAGGCTCCATCTGGGGCGATCACCTCATCCCCCTCACCGTGCTGGTCGGGCCGGAAGTGCAACAAGGCAAGGGGCTGGTGGCGTTCGGCGCCAATCACGGCAACGAATACGAAGGCCCCGCCGCCATCCGCCACCTGATGCGCGACATCGACATCGCGGATGTGCGTGGCCGCATCATTCTCGTCCCCGTGCTCAACGTCGCCGCCTTCCGCACCGGCACGCGCGACAGCGCGGGCGAGGACGGGGTGAACCTCAACCGCGCCTTCGTCGATGGCGCCGGCCGCACGCCGGCGCTGGCCGGCATCACCCACCGCATCGCCGATTTCGTGCGCAGCGCCATCTGGCCGCATGTGCATGTGGTGATCGACCTGCATGCCGGCGGCCAGGTGGCGCGCTTCGCGCTGGGCACCAGCTTCCATCCGATCGAGGATGAGACACAGGGTCTGCTGATCCAGGAAACCGCGCGCTGGTTCGGCACGCCCCTGGTGATCGCCTATCAGAACGAGACGCCGGGCCTGCTGCCGAGCGAGGCCGAACGCCTCGGCAAGATCACCGTGGGCGGCGAGTTCGGCTGGGGCGGCGCCATCCAGCCCGAGGGCGTGCGCTTCGCCCGCCACGGCGTGCGCGCCGCCGCCATCCATCACGGCCAGCTGCGCGGCACCGTCGCCCCCATCGCCCATCACGCCGATGGCAGCCAGCGCCTGGTCGCGATGGTCGATCGCGCCTGCTTCACCCCCGCGCCCTATGCCGGCCATTACGAGGCGCTGCTGGCCTGCGGCGTGGCGGTGAAGAAGGGCGAGGTGGTCGGCCTGCTGCACGATTTCGACAGGCTGGATCTCGATCCCTGGCCGGTGCGCGCGGGCGTCGATGGGGTGGTGATCGCCCAGGCCTGGGGGGCGCCGGTGCAGCAGGGGCAGCATATCCTGGTGGTGGGGGTGGAGTTGCCGTTTCGCGCAGCCGGGGGTCGCCGGCATCACGCCGGGGGAATCCCCCAGTCCTCCTCGTAGCGCCGGCGCAGCGCCCGCAGCCGGCGGGTGCGCGCGGCGGCGTGGGCGTCCAGCGCCAGGCGGACGAGCAGCGGGGCCAGCTCGCTGAGCAGCCAGCCGCCGGCCTGGGCGGACCAGGCGAGCGGCAGCGCGGTGAAGTTGGACAGCACGTCGAGGCACGCATCCATCCCGCCGCCGCCGCGCCACAGGGCGAGCGCCGGGGCCAGGGCGAAGGCGATGCCGAACACGGCCACGCTGCGGGCGGCGGCACGGCCGGGGTCGCGGTCGGCGACGAAGGCCAGCAGACTGGGCAGCAGCAGCACGGCGGCCAGCACCATGCTCGGCGCCGCCAGCACCACCCCCGCCCCGCAGGCCAGCCCGCCCAGCCAGAGGCGGGAGCCGGCGGCCTCGGCCGGCGCCTTCGCCGGGGCGGTTTTGGCCGGCACCTCCGTCACGCCATCGCCGCCGCCACCGCGGCGATGGCGAGCGCCACGAGTGCCGCGCTCAGCGCGATCTCGCGGCCGACGCGCCGTGCCAGCGCGGCCCGGGCGGAGCGGGCTTCGAGAATGCGCTGGAGCTCGGCGTCGATGGCGCGCACCGCTTCGTCGGCGGCCTGGGCGTCGGCCTGGTCCTGGGCGCGCGCCTGGGGATCGTCGAGCAGGGCGAGCAGCGCGGGCAGCTGGCCGGTGCGCACCAGTTCGCCCGTGGTCTTCTCCAGCATCTCCCGCCGCTTGCGGCCGCGCCAGTTGGCCAGGCCCGGCCGCAGATGGGCGGCGAGCCAGGCGGCGAGCGCGGGCAGCGCGGGGGCGCGGGTGCGGCGCTGCAGCCAGGCGAGCAGGCGCAGCTGGGCGCGGGCGGCGCGATCGCGATCGGCGGGGTCGGCGATCAGCGCGAGGTCGCGCTCGATGCGCTGCTCCAGCCGCGCCGCGAGGAAGGCGGCGATTTCCGGGTCGATCGGCGGGGCGTCGAGCGGGGCCGGCAGCGGCGGGGTAGCGGCGGCATGGGGGGCGGCGACCGCCTCCAGCGCCGGCAGCAGGTCGGCCAGCCGCACCACCATGCCCGCGCCCAGCCGCGGGCTGCGGCAGGCGAGCAGCGGGTTCAGCGCGTAGGTCAGGCGCGACAGGCCGCCGGCCCAGCCCCGCAGCCGCAGCAGGGAATGGTGGTGCTGGGCGTCGGCGCGCAGCACCATCACGTCGCAGCGCTCCGGCCGGGCGGCGGCCCACACGCCGATCGCCTCGCTCTCCACCAGGTCGCGCAGCACGGCGAGGCGTTGGGCATCGCCGGCGGCGTCCGCCAGCAGCGCGCCCAACCCGTCCGGCCACAGCGCGACGCCGCGCCAGCACAGCGGCGCCAGCGGGTCGAGCAGGGCGACGGCGCGGGCCACCAGCACGCCGTCGGCCCGGGGATTGTCGGCCTCGGCCTCGCTGTTGCGCTGGCGGCAGGCCTCCTCGATGCGCGCGGCCAGGGCGGAATCGCCCAGGCTGCGGCGCAGCCAGCGATCCACCACCCCGGTGCGCAGCAGCCGCGCCGCCTCCTCCGGGTCGCCGGCCAGGGCGAGGGCGAGCATGCGCGCCGTCCAGATCACCATGTCGCCATGTTCGAGGGCGCGCTGGGCGCGGTGCGGCGGGCGGGAGGCGACGCGGCGGGCGCGGGCGGCGTCGGGGTCGGAGAGCAGGGCGGGGGTGGGCCGGTGGTCGGGGTCCTCGGCCAGCATGCCGCGCACCAGGTCGGCGATGGCCGGGCTCAGCCGCGTCTCGGCGGTCAGCGCCGCGTAGCTGCCGAGATCGACCTTGCGGCGGATGATCTCCGCCTCGCTCAGCCCGGCCATCGGCAGGCGGCCGGTGGCGAGCACGATCATCGTCACGCCCAGGGCATAGACGTCGTCGGCGATGCTGCCTTCGCCGCGCCCGGCCTTGTGGCACAGCGCGGCGTAGGGTGGTTCGAACAGCACGGGCTGGAAGCTGGCCGGCGGCGCGGCCCAGGCGGGGCCGAGCGTCACCGGCTCGCCCTGCGCGGGGCGGAACAGGTTGTCCGGTCGGATGGCGCGATGGGTGACGTGGCGGGCCTGCAGCGTCTCCAGCGCGGCGGCGACCGGGCGCAGCAGGCAGTCGAGCAGTTCGGCGTCGCTCCACGGCCGCGGGGCCGGCGCGTTGGCCGGCCACAGCGCGGGGCCGGGCGGGACGCGGCACACCACGAACCAGGCGGGCTGCCCGGCCGCGTCCGGCGCCGCGCCCTGGCCGAGCGGGCCCATCACCCGCTCCAGGCTGGTGACGGCGAGCAGGCTCAGCGCCTGGGCGCGGGGCGGCGCGCCGGGGGCGACCTGCATGGCCACCAGCGCGGCGCGATCGTCCCCCCGTTCGGTGGCAGCGAAGGTGGCGTGGCCGGCCAGGGCCGCGAGGCGGCGCGTGGGATCGACGGCGAATCCGCCCTCGATGCGTCCCGGCGGGGCGAGCGCGCCGGGCTCCGGGGATTTCGCCTCGTTTTCGGCGAATGCGGTATCAGCCATGGGGTCCGAACATCCTGTTCCGGACCCCAGCCTAGACGGGAGAAGTTAGCGAACCGGCAATGGGATCGACGCGAGCGCGGCCAGCGCCGCCTGCATCGAGGGATAGAGCCCCATCGTCGCGCCATTGGCCGGGCGCCACAGCGTATAGGTGTTGCCGTTCACGCCGATGCCCCAGGCCGCCCAGGACGCACCGGGCCGGTAGATCAGCACGAAATCGCCGATTTCGGGATTGGCGGTGTCGCGCACCTCATGGATGTCCACGCGGCTGAACCGGGCCTTGTCGGCCCGATCCGCCCAGCGCTGGGCCTCGATCCGGTCGCGCTGGGACAGGCGATTGGCGGCTTGGCCGCCGCGCCCGCCCTTGGGAAAGGGGAGGATCGTCGCGCTGCGACGGGGCTGCTCAAATGCGACGCTCGGCAGGGCCATCGTTCCGCCTCCCAAAGAGATGCCCTGTGGTAGCAATGTTGTGATGCGAAAAGTGTGAGCTAGTTCACAGGTGGTGTGGGATCGGTCACATACGCCCGACGGCGCTTTCTGGCTTGATGGAAGCCGACAGGCCAAGCCCCCTACGCTTTCGTCCCCCTACCCTTCAAACGGGTCGCGCACCAGGATCGTGTCGTCGCGCTCGGGGCTGGTGGACAGCAGGGTGACCGGCGCCTCCACCAGCTCCTCGATGCGGCGGACATATTTCACCGCCTCGGCCGGCAGCTCCGCCCAGCTGCGCGCCCCGCGGCTGGAGCCGGACCAGCCGGGCACCGTCTCATAGACCGGCCGCGCCGCGGCCTGGGCGCGCGGCGAGGCCGGCAGCCGGTGCACGACCTGGCCGCCGATCTCGTAGCCGGTGCAGATCTTCAGCTCCGGCAGCCCGTCGAGCACGTCGAGCTTGGTCAGCACCAGCCCCTGGATGCCCGCCACCTTCACCGCCTGGCGCACCAGCGTGGCGTCGAACCAGCCGCAGCGGCGCGGCCGGCCGGTGACGGTGCCGAATTCGTGGCCGCGCTCGCCGAGCAGCTTGCCGGTGGCGTCCGTCAGCTCCGTGGGGAACGGGCCGGAGCCGACGCGGGTGGTGTAGGCCTTGGCGATGCCCAGCACGAACCCCACCGCGGAAGGGCCGATGCCGGCGCCCGAAGCCGCCGTCGCCGCCACCGTGTTGCTGCTGGTGACGTAGGGATAGGTGCCGTGATCGACATCCAGCATCACCGCCTGCGCCCCCTCGAACAGGATGCGCCTGCCGGCCCGGCGCAGCTCGTCCAGCCGCTCCCATACCGGCTCGGCGTAGGGCAGGATCTGCGGGGCGAGTTCCAGCAGCCGGTCGAGCAGCGCCTGCTTCTCGAAGGTCTCCGCCCCCAGCCCGGCCAGCAGCGTGTTGTGGTGCAGCAGCAGCTCGTCGAGCTTGTCCGACAGCGTCTCCGGCTCGGCGAGGTCGGCGACCCGAATGGCGCGGCGGGCCACCTTGTCCTCGTAGGCCGGGCCAATGCCGCGGCCGGTGGTGCCGATCTTGCGCTCGCCCCGCGCCGCCTCGCGCGCCCGGTCGATCGCCGAGTGCAGCGGCAGGATCAGGATGGCGTTGTCGGCCAGGCGCAGGTTTTCGGGCGAGACATCCAGCCCCTGCGCCCGCACCCGGGCGATCTCGGCCAGCAGCGCCTCGGGATCGACCACCACGCCGTTGCCGATCACGCCCAGCTTGCCGCGCACCAGGCCGGAGGGCAGCAGCGACAGCCGGTAGGTCTGGTTGCCCACCACCAGCGTGTGGCCGGCATTATGGCCGCCCTGGAAGCGCACCACCACGTCGGCGCGGCTGGCGAGCCAGTCCACCACCTTGCCCTTGCCCTCGTCGCCCCACTGCGCGCCGATCACCGAGACATTGGCCATGCGACTACTCCGGCAGCGCCACGGCCTGGCCGCCGGGCGCGAGAATGAGGGGACAGGCGAGGGCACGGGCGGCGGCCCGCGGATCGGCCGCCGCGTCGAGCGCCGCGACGGTGGCATAGCCCGCCGCCCGCAGCGCGGCGGCCTCGTGCGGGTCCGCGCCCGCCGGCACATAGACC
>CAMFLK010000061.1 GCA_945957135.1 uncultured Rhodospirillales bacterium | reverse complement strand
GCGGCGGCAGCGTGCCGGTCTTCCAGCGGTGGAAGAGGATGTCGAGCCGGGTGACGAGCCAGAGCATGTAGGCGTGGACCAGGGCACGCACGAGCCGCTTCAGCGCCCCTTCGCCATTTTCGGAGGGGTTTGCCGGAACTCGTATGTGCTCCAGGGACTGGGCGAGGTTCTCGCCGAGGCTGGTCCTGAAGGAAGATGAACGCTCCATGAACATGAGGCTGATGTCTAACGGAGGTCGATGCCCGCCGCAAGAGGCAAAATACATTTTTTCAAAAAATTTTTGAAGAACATCCAGCGGATCATCGCGCCAGCTGGCGGCGCGTCACGTCACCCGCGACAAGAGGTCGCGGCAGCCGCGACAAGCGGTCGCGGCGGGATGGCCAGCACAAGTCTGGCCAAAACGATAAGGGCGTTGGCACAATAGTTCCGACGCTGGGGATCAATATATCAAAAGTTTTTTGGTTCTTTTTTTCAAAAAAGAACGCGCTTCCTTTCTTCCCCTCCCCTCACCACCATTACAGCCACATCGCCCGATGCATCGCCTGTGTCAGGTGTTCGTCCATGGCCGCCGCCGCGGCTTCGGGGCTTTCCTGCAGGGCGTCGATGATGCGCAGGTGTTCCTGCATCGTGCGGCGGATCAGCGTGGCGGACAGGGTGTATTGCGTGTCCAGGCGCACCAGCATGATCTGGCCGTACACCCGTTCGAACACGCTGGACATGATCGGGTTGCGCAGGTTCGCCACCAATAGGCTGTGCAGCCCTTCGTCCACACGGCGTTCGTGTTCCCACAGACCGGGGTCTTCGGCCTGGGCATCGACGCGGGCGATCACGTCGAGATGGGCGGCGCGCTGTTCGGCGAGTTCGTGGGCGCGGAAGGTTTCGGCGTAGCGGCTGGCGGCTTCGCGTTCGATCACACGGCGCATCTGGAACACGTTGCGGATCAGCGCCATGTCCGGCTTGGCGATGCGGATGCCGCTGCGCGGCATCACCGTCAGGAACCCCTCATGTTCCAGCACCTGCACCGCCTCGCGCAGCGGGCCGATCGGCACGCCGACGATTTCCGACAAATCGGCCTGCGACATCACCGCCCCCGGCCGGATGCGCCGGGCGAACAGGCTTTCCTTGAACCTTGCGTAGGCGAGTTGGCTGAGCTTCATCTCCGTTCCGTCTGATTGACGCTGTGCCGCCTGTGATATATCACGCGTCCAAATAAATAAATCCCCGAGGAAGCGCCCATGCCCGCCATCACCGGTTTCACCATCACCCGGTTCGATTTTCCGCGCGACCGCGTGATCGGCGATTCCCAGGTGCGGTTCGACACCTGCCACGTCGCCTGCCTGGAGCTGCACACCGATGCCGGCCAGAGCGGGCTGGGCTTCATGCACGCCATGTTCGCCCCGCACCCGGACCGGGCGGAGCTGGAGCGCGGCTTCCGCGTCCAGGCGATGCCCGGCCTGGCGGGGCGCGACCCCGCGTCGCTGGTGCATCGCGTGCTGCGCCCGCGCGGCGGCAACAACCACGCGCTGCCGCATAATTTCGGCGAGGCGATCGACCAGGCGCTGTGGGACCTCGCGGCCAAGCAGGCGGGGCTGCCGCTGTTCCGCTATCTCGGCGGCACCGACCCGCGCGTGCGCGCCTATGCCAGCGGGCTCGATTTCCACCTGAGCGACGCGGAGTATGTCAGCTTCTTCCGCCAGGCGAGGGCGCTGGGTTTCGACGCGTTCAAGATCAAGGTGGGCCACCCCGACCTCGCCTGGGACCTCAACCGGCTGCGCCTGCTGGACGAGGCGGTGGGGCGCGGGGCGACGGTGATGGTCGATGCCAACGAGGCGTGGACGCCGAAGGAGGCGATCCGCCGGCTGAACGCCTATCGCGACGCGGGCCATGAGATATTGTGGATCGAGGATCCGTGCCTGCGCGAGGATTACGAGGGGTTGCGCCAGGTTTCCGAGGCCCTGCCCTTCGTGCATGTGAATACCGGCGAATATCTCGACCTCACCGGCAAGCGCCGGCTGATCCAGGCGCGCGGCGTCGATATCCTCAACGTGCATGGCAAGCCGAGCGACGTGCTGCGCGCGGGCTGGCTCGCCGCCGAATACGGGGTGCGCGTCTCGCTCGGCAACACCTTCCTGGAGATGGGCGTCCACATGGCGGCGGCGCTGCCGGAAGTGGACTGGCTGGAATACTCGTTCCAGAACTACAACCACCTCGCCGCCCAGCCGGTGGTGTTCGAAAGCGGCTGGGCGATCGCCCCGGAGCGGCCGGGCCATGGGCTGGTTCTGTCCGATGTGGCGCGCAAGGACCATGCGGTGGATACTGTGGCGGAAGGGCGCCGGCCGGCCGTGCCGCCGCCCTCGCCGATCAGGCTTTAAGAAGAGATCAAGGGAGGGACTGGAATGAGCAAGATCACCCGCCGCGCGGCGCTGACCGGCGCCGCCGGCCTGGCCTCGCTGCCACTGGCCACGCTGAAATTCGCCCGCGCCGCCGACCCCACCAAGGTGGTGTATTGGCACCACTTCACCAGCCAGGAGGAATTCGCCGGGCTGAAGGCGGTGATGGAGCAGTTCGCGAAGAAGTTTCCGAACATCGCGCTGACCCAGGAGAACATCCCGAACCCCGAATACATGACCAAGTTCACCGCCGCGGTGATGGCCAAGTCGCGGCCGGAGGTGAGCATGGTGGCGCCCGAGCGCCTGCCGGACATGCTGGCCATGGACGGGCTGATCGACCTGACGGCGCGGGTGAACGCGTGGAAGCTGAAGCCGTATTTCCCCGCCGACCGCTGGGTGGGCGCCACCCAGAAGGGCAAGATCTACGGTGTGCCCGCCTTCACCTTTGTCGATTGGGTGTATTACCGCAAGGACTGGTTCCAGGCGGCCGGCATCGAGGGACCGCCGAAGACGCTCGACGAGTTCGTCACCGCCGCGAAGAAGCTGACCGACCCGTCCAAGAACCGCTACGGCTTCGGCCTGCGCGGCGGGCCCGGCGGCTACGCCTATATCGTCGATCTGATGGAGGCGTTCGGCACGCAGTTCGTGGTGGACGGCAAGAACGCCATGGACAAGCCCAAGGCGCTGGCCGCGGTGAAGTGGTATTCGGACCTCGCCACCGTGCACAAGGTGGTGCCGCCGAGCGCCGCCAATGACGGGTTCCGCCAGATCATGGAAGGGTTCAAGACCGGCCAGACGGCGATGACCTGGCACCACACGGGATCACTGGTGGAGCTGGTGCGCGCCATGAAGCCCAGCGAATTCGGCACCGCCGCCAAGCCCGCCGGCCCCGCCAAACGGGTGGCCCGGCTCAGCTACCAGTACAACGGGCTGATGAAGCACGACAACGAACAGGCCGCCTGGGACTGGATCGCCTTCTGGGGCGAGACCGACCCGGCCATCGCCTTCCTGGAAGCCACCGGCTACTTCCCCGCCTCCACCGAGGTGGCGAAGGACGCGCGCATCACCGGCAACCCGCTCTACGCCGCCGCCGCGGAGACCACCACATTCGGCACGCTGCCGCCGGCCTTCGTCGGCTATGCCGGCTGGTCGCAGAACGTGGTGCTGCCGGAATTCCAGAAGATCCTGGTGGGCCAGCAGAACGCCGAGAAGGCGGTGGACAACATGATGAAGGGCCTGGACGCGGCGCTGAACTGATGAAGATCACCGACATTCGCTGCTACCTCGTCGAACAGCCGTTCGAGGGGGATTCGTTCCGCTGGCGCGCGGGCCTCGCCGGATCGGGCGACGGCACGCCCGACGGCGAGGTGCCGCGCGCGGCGGTGCTGCGCATGGACACCGACGAGGGCATCACCGGCTGCCTGAAGATCGGCGGCGGCGATGCGGTGGCGAGCCTGGTGAAGCGGCGCTTCAAGAAGCTGATCGGCCAGGACCCGCTGCTGACCGAGAAGCTCTGGCACATGGTGTGGGAGATCGACCGGGTGGAGGAAATCCACCTGCGCCATCTCGGCCTGCTGGACATGCTCGCCTGGGACATCAAGTCCCGCAAGGCGGGCATGCCGCTCTACCGCATGCTCGGCGGCTACGACCCGAAAGTGCCGGTGTACGCCTCGACCGTGACCTGGGACACGATGGAGGAGTATGAGCGCCACATCAAGGAATGCATCGACGAGGGCTTCACCGCCTTCAAGCTGCATGCCTGGGGCGATGCCAAGGCGGATGCGAAACTGTGCCGCAACCTGCGCCGCTGGACCGGCGAGGACGCGGTGCTGATGTTCGACGGCTCGGCGGGGTGGGACTTCACCACCTCGCTGTGGTTCGGCCGCGTGCTGGAGAACGAGGGGTTCTACTGGTACGAGGAGCCGATGCGCGAGTTCGACCTGCGCAGCTACACGAAACTGTGCCACGACCTCGACATTCCCGTGCTCGCCGCCGAAACCTCGGACGGCGTGCACTGGAACGCGGCCACCTGGATCGTCGATGGGGCGCTGGACATGATGCGCACCAATCCGGAGATGAAGGGCGGCATCACCGGGGCGTTGAAGATCGCCCATCTCGCCGAAAGCCACGGCATGAAGGCGCAGGTGCATGGCATGGGCGTGGGCCAGGCGCATATCTGCGGCGCCATTCCCAACAACGACTACTACGAGCAGCTCGTGATCTCCTCGCAGCAGATCAAGGCGCTGAAGAATTCCACCCACTACATGCCCATCGCCGGCGGCGTGCTGACCGTGCCGGAGGAGCCGGGCATGGGCTTCGCGCCGGACTGGGCGTGGCTGGAGAAAACGGCGATCGCCATTGTCTGAATCTCCAGTCCTGAAGCGCAGCCTCGCCGCGCGCCTGTCGGACGGGCGGGCCTGGCCGTGGCTGCTGCTGGTGCCCGCGCTGCTGCTGGTGGCCGCCGTGGTGCTGTACCCCACCCTCACCGGCATGGACATCAGCTTCCGCCAGATGCGGCTGAACCGGCCGGCGCTGGGCACCGGCTATATCGGCTTCACCCACTACCTCGCCATGCTGAACGATACGGTGTTCTGGGTGGCGCTGCAGAACACCGCGGTGTGGGTGGTGGTGACGGTGGTGCTGGAACTGCTGCTGGGGCTGATGGTGGCGCTGGCACTGGATGTGGAGCTGCCGGGCTTCCGTACCATCGCGGTGATCGTGCTGCTGCCCTGGTTCCTGCCGGTGGTGGTGGCCGGCAATATCTGGGCGCTGATGCTGGACGCGCGGCTGGGGGTGATCAACGCGGCGCTGGTGAACCTCGGCATTCTCAGCGACTTCAAGGCCTGGTTCGCCGACCCCGCCTGGGCGCTGCCGGCGGCGATCCTGGTGGAGGCGTGGCACGGATTTCCGTTCTTCGCGCTGCTGCTGCTCGCGGGATTGAAAGGCGTGCCCACGGAACTTTACGAAGCCGCGGCGGTGGACGGGGCCAGCCTGTGGCACCGCATCCGCCACATCCAGATCCCCGCGCTGCGCATGATCATCGTGGCCAGCGTGGTGCTGCGCGCCATCAGCCTGATGAACTCGCCGGAGCTGCTGCTGATCCTGACCGGCGGCGGCCCCGGCTATTCCACCCAGGTCCTGTCGCTGTATGCCTTCCAGAAAGCCTATCGCGAATTCAATTTCGGCTATGCCGGCGCGCTTTCGGTGGTGATGTTCCTGCTGCTGATGGTCGGCTCGTGGGTCTATGTCCGCACCTCCAACGCGCTGAAGGATTGAGCGGATGCACCGGTCGCGCGGCGAGAAGATCCTGGCCTATGTCATCGCCCTCGCCTTCGCCTTCTTCGCGGCGTTCCCGGTGGTGTGGACGTTCATCACATCGCTGAAGCAGGAGAAGGACATCATCACCCGCAGCATCCGCCTGCTGCCGGACCCGGCGACGCTGCACAACTACGTGGCGATCTGGACGCAATCCAACCTGCCGCCCCTGATGTGGAACTCGGCGGTGACCTCGTTCCTCACCGTGTTGATCTGCGTCGGCGCCGGCACGCTGGCGGCCTATTCGGTCTCGCGCTACCGCTATGCCGGGCGCAACCACATGCTGCTGTTCTTCCTGCTGGTGCGCATGTTCCCGCTGGTGCTGATGGTGATTCCGCTGTTCATCATCATGCGCAATATCGGGCTGCTGGACACGCGCATCGGCCTGGCACTGGCCTATACCGGCTTCCTGCTGCCGATCTTCATCTGGATGATGAAGGGATTCTTCGACGCGATTCCCTCGGAGCTGGAGGAGGCCGCGCGCATCGACGGCTGCACGCGGCTCGGCGGCATGGTGCGGGTGGTGCTGCCGCTGGTGAAGGGCGGGCTGTTCGCCTGCGCGGTGTTCATCGGCATCGGCGCGTGGAACGAGTATCTGTTCGCGCTGATGCTGACCACCAGCGGCGGATCGCGCACCTGGCCGGTGGGGCTGCAATTGATGGTGGGCGAGTTCCAGCTGCCCTGGGGCGCGCTGGCCGCCGGCGGCATGCTCTCCATCCTGCCGGTGCTCGTCTTGTTCGCGCTGGTGCAACGTTCCATGGTGCGCGGGCTGGCGGCGGGGGCGGTGAAGGGATGACGGAGCTGGTGCGGCTGGGCGCGGGGGCGGCGGAGGCGCTGCTGGCGCCGGAATGCGGCGGGTCGATCGCCGGCTGGACGCTGGGCGGCATCGCGCTGATGCGGCCGATGCAGGAGGGGGCTCTGGCGGAGCGGCGGGCGCGGGGCATGGCGAGCTACCCGCTGGTGCCCTACTCCAACCGCGTCGCCCGGCGGCGGTTCAACTTCGCGGGCGTTGACCACGAACTTCCCGCGCTGCTCAACGGCTATGCGATCCATGGCGTGGGTTGGCAATGTCCGTGGCGGGTGAGCGACAGCGGGCCGGCGCATGCGACGCTGGCACTGGACCACGCGCCCGGCCCGCTCTGGCCCTTCGCCTTCCGCGCCACCCAACGCTTCACGCTGACGGAGGACGCGCTGGTCTGCGAACTCGCCATCGAGAACCGGCATGGCGGCGACGCCCCCGCCGGGTTCGGGCTGCACCCGTATTTCCCGCGCCACGCCGACACGGTGCTGGCGTTTTCCGCGGATCACGTCTGGCACAATGGCGACCCGGACATGACGCCGGTGCGGCGCGGCGCGGTTCCGCCGGAATGGGATCACGCGGCCGGGCTGCGCGTGGGCGCGGCGCGGCTGGACAATTGCTTCGCCGGCTGGGGCGGGCGGGCGCGCATCCTGCAACCCGCGCAGAAGCTGGCGCTGACCATCACGGCCGATCCGGTGTTCCGCCACCTCGTGGTGTTCGTGCCGGAGGGGCAGGATTTCTTCGCGGTGGAGCCGGTCAGCAACATGAACGATGGGCTGAACCGGATGGACGGCACCACCGACCACGGCGTGTTCGTCCTCGCGCCAGGTGAGGTGCGCAGCGGCACCGTGCGGTTCGCGGTGGCGCATGCTGACTGAGACATCCGACGGCTTCGTGCTGACGCTGGGCGGGCGCGAGGTCATCCGCCACGCCGCCGCCAGCCCGTTCGTCTTCGCCGGACGCGGCGAGGAACGGATGGAGATGTACACTGGCAATTTCGACATCTCCGACTATCTCGTGGAGCGCGCGCCACTCGCCCATGTCCGCATCGAGGGCGCGCGGCTGCATTTCCGCCGCGATGCCGAGGATTCCGATTGGCTGGTGCTGGCGCTTGAGGATGACGACACCAGCGCCACCTTCCGCGTGCTGCATGCCGACCCCGCCCTCAACCGGCTGTGGTTCCGCCTGGCGGCCGAGACCGATGAGCATGTCTGGGGCTGCGGCGAGCAGATGTCGTATTTCGACCTGCGTGGCCGGCGCTTTCCGCTCTGGACTTCCGAGCCCGGCGTGGGCCGCGACAAGACCAGCCCGATCACCTTCGAGGCCGACCGCCGCGGCCATGCCGGCGGCGACTACTACAACACCAACTATCCGCAGCCGACCTTCCTGTCCTCGCGCCGGTATTTCGCGCATCTGGAGACCACCGCCTACAGCGTGTTCGATTTCCGTCACGACGGGTTCCACGAGCTTGAAACCTGGGCGGTGCCGACGGCGCTGGAGATCGTCACCGCGGCGGATTTTCCCGCGCTGGTCACCGCCGCGTCCGACCGCTTCGGCCGCCAGCCCCCCCTGCCCGACTGGATCATCGAGGGCGCCGTCATCGGGCTGAAGGAGGGCGTGCGCAGTTTCGAGCGGCTGGAGAAATATATCGATGCCGGCGCCAAAGTTTCGGCGCTGTGGTGCGAGGACTGGGCCGGCGTGCGCCAGACCAGCTTCGGCACGCGGCTGTTCTGGGACTGGCATTGGAACGCCGACCGCTACCCCGGCCTGCCCGGCCGCATCGCCGCCCTCGCCGCGCGCGGCATCCGCTTCATGGGCTATGCCAGCCCCTATCTGTGCGACGACGGCACGCTGTTCCCCGAGGCGGAGGCGCTCGGCCTGTTCGCGAAGAATCCCGACGGCAGCACGTACCATGTCGATTTCGGCGAGTTCTCCTGCGGCGTGGTCGATTTCACCAAAGAGGAAGCGCGGCGGTGGTTCGCCGACCGCATCCTGCGCGGCAACATGATCGGTATCGGCATGTCCGGCTGGATGGCCGATTTCGGCGAATACCTGCCGATCGACGCCATTCTTGCCGATGGCGACGCGAAGCTTCTGCACAATGCCTGGCCGCCGATCTGGGCCGGGGTGAACGCGGACGCGGTGGCGCGCGCCGGGCGCACGGGCGACGTGGTGTTCTTCATGCGCGCCGGCTTCACCGGCACCCAGCGCCACTGCCCGCTGCTGTGGGCCGGCGACCAGTGCGTCGATTTCTCGCGCCATGACGGGTTGCAGACCGTCATCGTCGGCGCGCTGTCCTCGGGCGTGCTCGGCAACGCGTATCACCACAGCGATGTCGGTGGGTACACCAGCCTGTTCGGCAATGTCCGCACGCTGGAACTGCTCCAGCGCTGGGCGGAGATGGCCGCCTTCACCCCGGTGATGCGCACGCATGAAGGCAACCGCCCGCGCGACAATCTGCAGGTCGATGAATCGCCCGAGGCGCTGGCCCATTTCGCACGGATGACGCGCATCCACGCCCATCTCGTCCCCTATGTCCGCACGCTGATCGCCGAGGCCGCGGCGCGCGGCCTGCCGCTGCAACGCCCGCTGTTCCTGCATTACCCCGACGATCCCGCCGGCTACGCCATCCAGGACCAGTATCTCTACGGGCCGGACCTGCTGGTGGCACCCGTCCATGCGGCCGGCGCGGCCGAATGGCCGGTGCATCTGCCCGCCGGTGCGGACTGGGTGCATGTGTGGAGCGGCGCGGTCCATGCCGGCGGCCAGCGCGTCACCGTGCCGGCGCCGATCGGCGCGCCGCCGGTGTTCCATCGCGCCGGCAGTGCCTTCACCGATCTGTTCGCGGGACTGCGTGCGCTCTAGGCAGCCTCGGCGTGCTCGGCCATGCCGTCGAACAGCGCGCGGACCCTGGCGAACCACAGCGCGACGGGATCGTCGTCCTCCAGCAGCCGGAAGCGGCTGACGCAGCGCGGCCACATCAGCGTGCCCGCCAGGATGTAGTCGGCGTAATCAGGCCCCTCCGCTCCGCCGAGAAATTCCTGGGTGGCAAGCAGGCGGCGCACCGGCACCAGCAGGGCGCGGAACGCCTCCACCCGCTCCTCCCGCCCGGCCACCACCTTCTCCAGCGTGGTGCCGAACAGCTTCTCGCGCGAGGCGCGGAAATAGGCGGCGTCCTCCGGTCCCAGCAGATCGACGATGTCGCGCACCACCAGCCGGGCGATGGCGGGCAGCACGATGGTATCGGCCCAGGCATTGATGAAGCGGGCATGGGCGCGGTTGGCCGCACCGAACAGATCCGGCCGCTCCGGATAGGTGTCGTCCAGGTATTCGGCGATGGCCCAGGAATCGGCCACAACGCGCTTGCCGTCGCGGATCACCGGCACGCGCGCCTGGCCGGAGAAGGCGAGCTTCTCCCGCTCGCTGAAGCGCCACGGCACGGTGGTGAAGGCAAATCCCTTATGGGCGAGGGCGAAGCGGGTGCGCCAGCAATAGGGGCTGAAGCGCCGCGCCGGGTCGCCGCCGGCGAGTTCGTAGAGCTTGATGGCCAAAGCGTTCCTCCGCCAAGCGAAGGAGAGAGGCTAGAGGATTGAATCGGCCGATTGAAGCACGGCCATTTTACCAGATGTATCAGCTAGGCCCCGCACCGCCTCCAGCACCGCTTCCGGCTCCATGCGATGGTAGGCTTTCGGATCGACATGCGCCGCGACGACCCGGCCGGTGCGGTCGATCACGTAGCTGGCGGGGATCGGCAGCAGCCGCGTGGGCGCGCCGTAACCCTGGGGCAGGCAGCGGCCGAGGCGGAGATAGATGGCGCGCAGCTCGTCGCTCAGCTCCCAGCCGAGGCCGTAGCGGCCGATCACCTCCAGGCCGGGATCGCTCAGCAGCGGAATGGCGAGGCCGTTGCGCTCGGCCATGGTGCGCAGGTTCTCCGCCGGCTGCGGGCTGACGGCGATCTGGCTGGCGCCGAGCTTGCGCAGCTTGCCGTCGATGCAGTTCATCGCGCGCAGCGTGAGCGTGCAGAACGGGCACCAGCCGCCGCGAAAGAAATGCAGCACCACCGGTCCCCTGGCCAGCAACTCCCGCAGCGAGACCTGCCGGCCATCCTGGTCGGAAAGGGCGAAATCCGGCGCCAGGTCGCCCTTGCCGACTTCAAGCGAGGCATCATGCCCGGCCATCAGCGCCTGCTGCGCGGCGCGGATCGCCGTCAGGCTGTCGCAATCCACCCGTTCGAACATGCCTTCGGCGAAGGCTTCTAGCTTCTGGTTCAGGTTCTCCATCACGGCATCCGGCGCGCTCGCGGCTCCCTGTCTGCGTGGATCACAACATAGTGGGTTATACGAATGGAAGGGTGAATGATGTGTCGGCTGATGACATCAATGCCTCAAACGTTGAAGTGACCGGTTTGTCGGGCCGCATCCATGCGGCCGCCACATCATCGGGCGCTGACTTGATGGGCGCAGACGGGGGCTGGGAGCCAAATCGCGCATGGACCTGCTGGCCGCGTTCCGCACATTCGTCCGCATCGCGGAAACCGGCAGCTTCTCAGCGGTGGCGCGGGAGGTTGGCGCCACCCAGCCCGCCATCTCGCGCCAGATCGCGGCGCTGGAGGAGCATCTCGGCGTGCGCCTGCTCCAGCGCAGCACGCGCAGCCTGCGCCTGACCGAGGACGGGCACGACCTGCTGACCCATGCCCGCCACGTGCTGGAGGTGGTGGAGGAAGCCGAGGCGGCGATCGGCCGCCGGCGCGCCTCCCCGTCGGGCATGGTGCGCATCGGCTGCCCCGCGGTGTTCGGCCAGACCTACCTGGCCCCGCGCATGGCGGCCCTGCTGGGCCGCTACCCCGACCTCTCCGTCGATCTCGCGATGAGCGACGAGGTGCAGGACATGGTGCAGGAGGGGCTCGACCTTGCCGTGCGCATCGGAACGGTGAGCGACGCGGCGCTGGTGGTGCGGCGGGTGGGCACCACCGCCACGGTCGCGGTGGCCGCCCCCGCCTATCTGGAGGCGCAGGGCGAGCCCGCCCATCCCGCCGAGCTGTCGCGGCACAGCTGCATCCTGTTCACTCGCAGTTCGGACCCGGAAAGCTGGACGTTCACTGGCCCGGACGGTCCGCTCGCCGTCACCGTGCGCGGCCGGCTGCGCACCAGCGCGATCGACGCGGTGATGCCGCCGCTGCTCGATGGGTTCGGCATCGCGGTGATGCCCACCTGGCTGGTGCGCGGCGCGCTGCGCGAGGGGCGGCTGCGGCGCATCCTGACGGAGTTCACCCCGCGCCGGCCCGACATTTCGCTGGTCTATCCCTCCCGCCGCTTCCTGGCCCCGCGCACGCGGGCGGTGATCGACTTCCTGGTGGACGAGTTCCGGCTGGACCCCACCATTTCCGCCTATGGGGAGGAGTGAGCCTTGCACCGGTTTGCCCATGAATCGATACTGATGCGGCATTCCCCGGCGGAAAGCGGCCAGTGAACGTCCTCGCCCCACCCAAGGCGCGCCTCTCCATCGAGGTGGTGCATGACCTCATCTGCCCCTGGTGCTACCTGGGGTTGCGGCGGTTGCTGCGCACCCTGCGCCGGCGGCCGGATATCGTGTTCGAGCTGGTCTGGCGCCCCTTCCTGCTCAACCCCGACATGCCCCGCGGCGGCATGAGCCGCACCGACTATGTGGTGCGCAAGTTCGGTGGCGAGGCGCGGGCGCGGCGGCTCTACGCCTCCATCACCGAAATCGGCCGCGCCGAAGGCGTGCTGTTCCGTTTCGACCGCATCCGCCACACCCCCTCCTCCGTCGATGCCCACCGGCTGGTGCGCTGGGCCACCGGGCACGGGCGCGGGGCGGAGGTGGTGGAGGCGCTCTTCGCCGCCCATTTCGCCGACGGGCGGGATATCGGCGACCCCGACATCCTCGCCGACATCGCCGCCGCCGCCGGGCTGGACCGCAACGCCGCCCGCGCCTGGGTGGACGAGGACACCGACACCGACGCGGTGCATGCCGAGAACCTGCGCGCCCACCGGCTGGGCATCAACGGCGTGCCCTGCTTCGTGGTCGGCGGCCGCCACGCCATCGCCGGCGCGCAGGAGGCGGAGGTGATCGAGCGGCTGCTGGACGTGGCGGTGGTGGAAGCGGCGGAGGCGTAGCCCCCGTCGCCATGCAAAAGGCCGGCGCGATCCATCGCGCCGGCCCGGTGCGGCGAAGTCCCGTCAGGCCCGGCGGCGGCGTACCGTTCCCAGCGCCACCAGCGCGCCGCCGAGCAGCGCCAGGCTCGCCGGCTCTGGCGCGGCAACCACTGGCGGCGTGACCGGCGCCAGCGGCGCGGCCCAGAAATCCTGGATCTGCCGGTCGGTCATCGGGCCATCATAGAAATTGGCGATGGCGATGTCGCCCGCCGACCATTCGCCCTGGCCGCCGGCCACCACGTTGTCCAGGAACAGGTTGATCATCCCGTTGGAATCATCGAGGTTCATCAGGGTGGAATTGGTGAGCGTGAACGACACGATGCCATCGAGATAGGCGGTGATCGTGTTGGCATCCACGTTGATCACCACGGCATGATAGTCGCCGGTGGTGAAGGAATTGCCGCCGGAGACGGCGGGATAGACGTCGAGCTTGTTGCCGGGATCGACATAGAATCCGTTATCCGACTGCCGGCTGTCCACATCGACCAGCCGGCGCCAGGCGCCGTCGCGCGAATCCAGCTTCAGCACCAGGGCGATGGCGTAGCTGGCGTTGCTCAGCAGCCCGCCGGAATTGTCGAACACCAGCCCGCCCTGCTCCGAGGTGGGGACGTTGCTGCCGGTGAAGGAATAGACGGTGCGGGTGGTGCCGTTCACCGTGTCGGTGACGAAGCCGCTGGTGCCCAACGGATCGACCGCGGTCAGCGCCGCGCCGGCGCCGGAGCTGGCGGCGAGGCTGTTGTTGAACAGATACTGGGCTTCCAGCGTGCCCGCCTGGGCGATGCCGGCGGAAAACAGCGAGGCCAGCCCGAGTCCGGCGGCCGTCCAGCGCAATGAAATCATCGAGAACTTCCTTCCAAATTTCGCGCCGTCTCAATTCATGAGACGCGCTCGGAAGAAAACCTACTGGCCTGCGCTCACCCTGCTATCCCCCGAATCAGGGGGGATGGATCAGTTCACCCGCGTGGTGATCGAGTCGATCGCCACGCCGTCCCGCACCAGCGCGACCCCTGCCCGGCCGTGAAAATTGCGCCAGCTGTCCGGCGGGCTGGCGAAGGTCCAGATCTCGTCGCCCGGCCGCATCTGCGCCTTCAGCGCCTCCCATTGCTTGTTCATGAAGCCGAAGGGGCGCTTCAGCTCGGGGAAGCGGGTGGCGCGCTCGTCGTTGGGATAGGTGTTCTGCGCCTCCAGCGCCGCGATGTCCTGGCGCTGGTCCAGCCATTCGCGCGGCACCGGCCCCTCGGCACGGGCGGGCAGCGCCATCGCGACCATGAGCAGCAGCGCCGCGAGCCGGATCATCCGCCCTCCTCCCGCCGCATGCGCGCGGCGACCGCCTCGCCGATCATGACACAGGTGAAGTGCAGATTGGCGCGGCAATCGCTGGGCATGATGGAGGCGTCGGCCACGCGCAGCCCGGCCAGCCCCTTCACCCGCGCATCCGGGTTCACCACGCCGCGCTTCTCCTCATAGGCGGACATGGCGCAGGTGCCGGCGGGGTGCTGGCCGTCGCCGCATTCCGCCAGCATCACCGCCCGGCGGCCGGCGCGATCGAGCGCCAGCCAGTCCGCCAGGGTCATCTCCGTCATGCCCACGGTGACGCGCTCGGCGATGCTGGCCATCGCGGGGTGCGCGAGGATGGGGGCCGCCCGCTCCATGCCCAGCTCCATCCGCGCCATGTCCAGCCCGTCCGACAGCATGTTCTCCTCCACCACCGGGTCGGCGGCCGGATCGGCCGAGGCCAGGGTGACCGTGCCGCGCGACTGCGCGTCGAAAACCCCGATGCCCAGCGCGCCCGGCCCCGGCTCGGTGCCATCGGCGAAGCTGCGATGGTTGAAGGCGATCATGATCATGTCGCGCCGGCTGCCGCCTTGCAGGCCGGAGGACCAGGTGATGCAGCAATTGGTGTGGCGCGCGTCGCGCCCACGCGGCCGGTATTCGGGCTTGAGCGTGATCGCCAGGCGCATCACCGGATGGTCCATGAAGTTGCGGCCCACGCCGGGCAGGTCGTGCACCGGGGCGATGCCGAGGGCCGCGAGCGCGGCGGGATCGCCGATGCCCGAGCGCAGCAGGATCGCCGGCGAATGCACCGCCCCGGCCGACAGCACCACCTCGCGCGCCGGGATCACCTCGCCGCCCGCCAGCACCACGCCGGTGGCGCGGCGGTCGGCGATGGCGATGCGATCGACCGGCGCGTCGCCGCGGATGGTGAGGTTGGCGCGGCCGCGCGCCGGCTCCAGATAGCCGTCATTGGTGGTCACCCGCTGGCCGGCGCGGCTGTTGATCGGGTAGCAGGCGACGCCCTCGCCGGTGGGGGCGTTGAGGTCGTCGTGCCACGGCCAGCCCAGCGCCAGCGCCGCCTCGGCCACCGCCCGATCGACCGGCCCCCAGCTCTCGCGCGGGGCGCGGAACACCGGGATCGGTCCGCCGCGCCCGTGCAGCGCGGCCTCCGGCGCGCCGGGATCGTCCTCCATGGCGCGCATGTGCGGCAGCAGATCGGCGAAGGACCAGCCCTCGCACCCCGCCTCGGCCCAGGCGTCGAACGCGTCGGCCACGCCGCGGATGGCGATCTGCGCGTTCACCGTGGAACTGCCGCCCAGGGCACGGCCGCGCCAGTAGAATTTCGGCTCCTGGACGGCCGTGCGGCGGGACATCAGAGCGGGATACTGCCAGGCACGCTGCATGTCCGGACGGTGGATGATCGGCACGATATTGGCGCTGCGCACCTCCCACGGCGCCTCCGCCGCGCGCCAGTCCCGCCCGGCCTCCAGCAGCAGCACGCGCCGGTGCGGGTCTTCCGACAGCCTTGCCGCCAGCGCCGCGCCGGCCGAGCCCGCGCCGATCACCACCACGTCCCAGCTCATGTCGCGTTCCCCTCCTGCTTCACCAGCCGCTTCGGCGCCGTCATCGTCCAGGAGCGGCGGATCAGCGCCGCCGCCTCGTCCCAATCCGGCCCGCGGTCGAGATACATGCCCACCCAGCCCTTCGGCCCGGTATAGGCGGGGCGGAAGAAGCGGGCGGGATCGGCGCCGAGCAGCACCGCCTGCGCGCCGGGCGGCGCCTTGCAGGTGAAGGCCGGGCGGTCGCCGTGCCGCACGAACATGCAGAAAATCCTGTCGCGCACCCGGAAATTCTCGTGCTCCCAGGTGTACCGCTCCTCCGCCTCCGGCAGGGCGAGGCAGATGGCGCGCAACCGATCGAGCGGCTTCATCGCGTGCGCGCCAGCGCCAGCATCGCGCCGCCGGCCAGCAGGCCCCAGAACGCGCCGCCGATGCCCAGCACGGTCAGGCCGGAGGCGGCGACCACGAAGGTGACGGCGGCGGCCTCGCGGCTCTTGGCCTCGCCCATCGCGCCGAGCAGCGAGGCGGAGAAGGCGCCGAGCAGGGCGAGCCCGGCCACCGCCTCGATCAGCAGCGGCGGGCCGGCGGCGACGAAGCCGGTGACCGAGGCGGCGGCGAGGCCGAACACCAGGTAGAACAGGCCGGCGATCACCGCCGCCCAGTAGCGCCGCGCGGGGTCGGGATGCGCGTCCGGCCCCGCGCACAGGGCTGCGGTGATGGCGGCGAGGTTGATCGGCAGGGCGCAGAACGGCGCGGCCAGCACGCTCGCCGCCCCCGTCGTGGTGAATAGCGGGCCGGGCGCCGGCCGGTATCCGTGCACGCCGAGCACCGCGATGCCCGGCACGTTCTGCGAGGCCATGGTGACGATGAACAGCGGCAGGGCGAGGCCGATGATCGCCGGCACGGTGAAGCGCGGCAGCACCAGCTCCGCATGCGGCGCCGCCCCGGCCCCGCCGCCGCCGCCGGTCACCGCGATCACCACGCAGGCCACCAGCACGGCGGCGGGCATGGCCAGGCGCGGCCGCAGCCGTCCCATGACCGCCCAGACCACCACCACCGCCAGCCCCGCCGCCGGCGCCGCGACTACCGCGCGGGCCGGCGCCAGGCACAGGTTGAGCAGCACGCCGCCGAGCATGGCATTGGCCAGCGGCGCGGGGATCGCCGCCACCCAGCGCCCCAGCGGCCGGAACAGCCCCGCCGCCACGATCAGCGCCCCGCACACCACGAACGCCCCGACCGACACCGCGAACCCGCCGGCGGGTGCCGCCGAGGAAGCCAGGAACGCCGCCCCCGGCGTGGACCAGGCGATGCTGATCGGCAGCCGCCGCCACAGGCTGAGCCCCACCCCGCACACCCCCATGGCGATGGACACGGCCATCAGCCCGGAGGCCGCCTGGGCCGGGCTGGCCCCCACGGCGGCGAGCCCCTGGAGAATGACGGCGAAGGTGCTGGTGGCGCCCACGAACCCGGCGAGCAGGCCGGCGGCGAGGGCGGAGGGCGAGAAGTCACGAAGGGCGGGGCGCATCCCGCATCCTATCCGGGATTGCGCGGGCCATGCACGCCGCCCACTCTGCCGCGCCGTATCGACCAGGACACGCCCATGCCCGACCTTTCCGTGCCCGACCGCCCGCTCCGCATCGCCGTGCTGCATTTCGCGCACGAGACCGACACCTGCCTCGCCTCCGACACCACCATCGCCGACTTCACCTATCAGGGCTCCCCGGCCGGCGGCGCCGCGCTGCTGGGCTTCGATCCCGAGGGTTATATCGGCGGCTTCGTGCAGGTGGCGCGGGAGCATGCGGGGGTGGAGTTGGTCGGCATCACCTCGCCGCTCGGCTCGCGGCGCGGCACCGGCTCGGGCTGGATCACCACCGAGACCTTCGACCATTTCGCCGGCATCATGACGGAGGAGCTGGCCCGGCTCGGCCCGTTCGACGGCGTGTACATGGCGCTGCACGGCGCCATGGGCGTGTGCGGCGTGCCGCGGCCGGAGGCGGAGCTGGCGCGGCGGGTGCGCGCGGCGGTGGGACCGGCGGCGCGCATCGCCGCCACCTTCGATCCGCACGGCAACGAGGATGCCAGCTTCTTCGAGGCGGCCGACCTCGCCTTCACCGTCAAGTATTTCCCGCATTACGACATGCATCTCCAGGGAGAGCGGGCCGCGCGCATGCTGATCCGCACCCTGCGCGGCAGCTACGCGCCCCGCCGCGCGGTGGTCGAGGTGCCGATCATCTCGCCCACCGTGCTGCAATGGACCGGCGCCTCGCCCTGGATGGACCTGATCCAGCGCGCCCTGGTGTGGGAAGCGCGCAAGGTGGATGCCTATGTCAACGTGTTCTTCGGCTTCCCCTGGTCGGATGTGCCGGATGTCGGGCTGACCATCCAGGCCACCACCAACGGTGACGCGGCCCTCGCCGAGACCATCGCCCGCGACATGGCCGCCACCGCCTGGCGGCTGCGCGAGCGCCTGCTGCATTCCGCCGAGGTGCTGAGCATGGACCAGGGCGTGACCCGCGCCCGCGAAGCCGTGGCCGCCGGCGCGAAGCCGGTGGTGCTGGCCGACCACAGCGACCGCTCCGGCGCGGCCACCTGGCTGCTCGCCGAACTCATCCGCCAGGACGCCGCCAACGCGCTGATCGCCACGATCGCCGACGCCGACATCACCGCCGCCCTGGCCCAGGCCAAGCCCGGCGACGCGTTCGACCACGCGATCGGCGGCCGGCTCGACGAATCCGCCGGCCCGCCGGTGCGCGTGCGGGGCCGTATCGCCCGCGTGACCTCGGGCACCGACATGCCGCACCAGAAATCCGTCGGCGAGACCTGGCTCCAGGTGGAATTCGGCCGCGGCAACCTGCTGGTGATCAGCCCGCATCTGGTGCAGGTGATGGAGCCGCACACGCTCGCCGCGCTGGGCATCGACCCCGCCACCTTCGACATCATCGCCATCAAATCCCGCGTGCATTTCCGCCGCGGCTTCGACGACACCGGCTTCCCGCCGAGCATCTTCCTGGTGCAGCCGGACCAGCCCTTCC
>CAMFLK010000060.1 GCA_945957135.1 uncultured Rhodospirillales bacterium | reverse complement strand
AGACCACCCTGCGCCGCAACCGCCTGGCGCTGGACAGCGTGGCCTTCCGCCCCCGCGCGCTGGTGGACGTCTCCCATGTCGATCCCACGCATGAATTCCTCGGCAAGCCCATCCGCCTGCCCGTCGCCCTCGCCCCCGTGGGTTCGCTGGAGACCTTCGAACCCGGCGGCGGCGTCAGCGTCGCCAAGGCGGCCGGCGCGTTCGGCGTGCCGGTGTTCATCAGCTCGGTCACCCAGCCGAGCCTGGAGGAAAGTGCGAAGGCCGGCACCGGCCCGAAGATCTTTCAGCTCTACGTGCGCGGCGAGGACGATTTCATCGACGAACACGTCACCCGCGCCGTCGATGCCGGCTACGACGCGTTCTGCATCACCGTCGATACCGCCCATTACAGCCGGCGCGAGCGCGACCTCGCCAAGCGCTTCCGCAAGCCCTGGCGCGCCAACAACACCGGGCTCGACAAGCAGGCCGCGCTGAACTGGGGCCATGTCGAACGCTTCAAGGCCAAGCACAAGATTCCGCTGATCATCAAGGGCCTCGCCACCGGCGAGGATGCCGAGCGGGCGGTGCGCGCCGGGGTCGATGTGGTCTATGTCTCCAACCATGGCGGCCGCCAGCTCGACCACGGGCGCGGCTCGCTCGACGTGCTGCCCGAAGTGGTCTCCGCCGTCGGCGGCCGGGCGAAGGTGTATGTCGATGGCGGGTTCAGCCGGGGCAGCGACGTGCTGAAGGGCATCGCGCTGGGCGCCGATCTCGTGGTGATCGGCCGGCTGTTCTGCTACGGCCTCGCCGCGCGCGGGGCCGAGGGCGTCCAGCGCGTGCTGGAAATCCTCGAGGACGAAATCCACGAGTGCATGGGCCTGCTCGGCATCACCAGGCTCGCCGATCTCGACCGCACCTACGTGCATCCCGCCACCCCCGTGGTCACCCCGCATGTCCACAGCGCCTTCCCGCTGCTGACGCTGAACGAGGGCTACTGAATGGGCCTGGCCGGCATCGCGGCGCTGCTGCTGCTGGCCTGGGCGATCAGCGAGGACCGAAGCCGAATTCCCTGGCGCACCGTGGCCGGCGGCGTCGCGCTGCAATGGGCGGTGGCATTGCTGCTGCTGGAAGTGCCGCTGGCCAGCCGCGCGGTGATGCTGCTGAACCGCGCGGCGGAGGCGTTGCAGCACGCCACCGATGCCGGCACCGCCTTCGTGTTCGGCTACCTCGCCGGCCCGCCCCTGCCCTTCGTGGAAACCCGGCCCGGCGCCAGCTTCATCCTCGCCTTCCAGGCGCTGCCGCTGGTGCTGGTGATCTCGGCGCTGGCCAGCCTGATGTTCCATTGGGGCCTGCTGCAACGCATCACCGCCGGCTTCGCCTGGCTGCTGCGCCGCACCCTCGGCGTCGGCGGCGCGCTGGCGCTGGGGGCGGCGGTGCATGTCTTCGTCGGCATGGTGGAGGCGCCGCTGCTGATCCGCCCCTGGCTCGCGCGTATGCAGCGCGGCGAGATCTTCGCGCTGATGACCTGCGGCATGGCCGGCATCGCCGGCACGGTGATGGTGATCTACGCCGCCATCCTCGGCCCGGTGATCCCCAACGCGCTGGGCAACATCCTCATCGCCTCGCTGATCTCCACCCCCGCGGCGCTGGCCATCGCCGCGCTGATGGTGCCGTTCGGCCCGGGCGAGCGCGGCGGCGAACTCACCGTCGAGCATCCCGCCGCCGGCCCGCTCGATGCCCTGGTGAAGGGCACCGCCGAGGGCATTCCCGTGCTCGCCGGCATCATCGCCGTGCTGCTGGTCTCCGTCGCCCTGGTCACCCTCGCCAATAGGGCGCTCGGCGTGATCCCCGACTGGGATGGCGGCCCCGTGACCTTGCAGCGCATCGCCGCCCTGCCCTTCCGCCCGGTGATGTGGCTGCTCGGCATCCCCTGGGCCGAGTCCGGCACCGCCGCGATGCTGATGGCGACCAAGACCGTGCTGAACGAATTCGTCGCCTATCTCGACCTCGCCCGCCTGCCGCCCGAGGCGCTGTCGCCGCGCAGCCGGCTGATCCTGACCTACGCGCTGTGCGGCTTCGCCAATTTCGGCAGCCTGGGCATCATGATCGGCGGCATGGGCGTGATGGTGCCGCACCGCCGCGCGGAAATCGCGGCGCTGGGCCTGCGATCGATCCTGTCGGGCACCATGGCCACCTGCAGCAGCGGCGCGGTGGCCGGCATTCTCATGGGTTGAGCAGGAAGGCCAGGGGCTTCCGCCCCTGGAACCCCCGCCGCGACCTTTTGTCGCGGCTCGAGGGCTCCGCCCCTCGACCCCGCTGGGGGCGACGGCCCCCAGACCCCGCGGACCATGGCCAACAGGGACGGCCTCATAAGGGGCGATTGAGGAAAACTCCGAAGAAAACCCGTCTTGACCGGGCTTGTCCCGGTCAGCCCGCCGCGACCTCTTGTCGCGGCAGCGGTGAGGCCCCGCCATACGGTGATGGCTTCGCCCGAGGCCGACGCATCGTGCGTCCCTCCCGCCGCCGGCGGCACGGCACGGCGTAGCAGGCCAGGACAAGCCCGACCATGACGATCGTGTAACGGTGTAACGTGACCGGACGACGGTCACCCCGACTTTTCCCAGCCGGGCTCCCCGCCATTCCAACTGCGCTTGGGAATTTGCAGGCGCCATTTCCTGGGCACCTGGTACGGCCCCGGCGTGTCGCGCGCATCGCGCGGGCGGGAGGCGGGGTTGATGTCCCGCTTCGGCCGGGGCGCGCGCGTCCGTCTTGGCAGGTCGAGCCAGGGGCGGGAGATGGCGAACCAGCCCGCGATCGGCCGCACCAGCCGGCCGGCCTGCGGCGCGTCCTGCAGCAGGGCGCGGAATTCGGGGTCGTCGATCATCCGCTCGAAGGCCGGAATGCCCTGGGCGGTGGGCTGCACCATGCGCAGCAGCCAGCCACGGGCGCGCGACAGGCGCGGCGCCGGCCCGCCATCGGGCGCCCAGGGGTGGATGCGGCGCAACCGGGCTTCCTCCGTGTCCGGCGCCGGCTTGCGCGGGCGGCCGGCGCGGGACGGCCGGGGCTTGGGCAGCGTGCCCGCCTTCCATTTCACCATCAGCGCGTCGATCCCGTTCAGCGCGCGGCCGAGGCGCCAGGAGACCAGGGCGAGCACGGCCATGGCGGCGGTGTGGTGCATGCGGAACTGGCAGAACTGGCCGATCGCCTGGCGGACGATGTGGACGGACAAGGCGAACCGCATCGCCAGGGGGGTTCGCAAGCCGCCATAGATCGGGTGGGGGGCCAGGGTTTCGGACATGCCGGACTATATGCTCCGAAATCCAGATGAAACAAGAACCCCGCCCGTCAATAATAAAGAAATTAGTCGTTACCGTTCCCATGACCGGCGACCGGGTGCTGGAGCCGCGCGCTGACCGCGATGCGGTTCCACACGTTGATCGTGCCGATGGCCACGGTCAGCCGCGCGATGTCGGCGTCGGAGAAAACGGCGCGAACCGCGTCGAACGCGGCATCCGGCACGCCCGTCCGCGCGACCAGGGTGACGCTCTCGGTCCATTCCAGCACAGCGCGTTCGCGCGCGTCGAAGAACGGGGATTCGCGCCAGACCGACACCAGATGCAGCTTCTGCGGGTCGAACCCGTCCGCCAGCGCTTCCTTGACGTGCATATCGACGCAGAACGCGCATCCGTTGATCTGCGAGGCGCGCAGCGTGACCAGGTGCAGCAGCGAGCTGTCGAGGCCGGATTTCTTCACCGCCCCGTCCAGCTGCGCGACGGCGCGGTAAAGCTCGGGCGCGAGTTGCGCGATGTTCAGCCTGGGTCCCATGGTGGTTCCTTCGGGGATGGTGCCAATCATGGATAACATATATCCATGATTGGCGGATGCAAACCCTGGCGAACCGCGCGGCGGGAGAAACGGATGCGGCGATTGAGCGATGGCGTCGAGGCGGCGTTGCACTGCGCGCTGGTGCTGGCCGGGCTGCCGGAGGGAAAGGTGCTGCCCGGCAGGAGCCTGGCCGAGCTTCACGGCGTCTCGGAAACCTACCTGCTCAAGCATCTGCGTGCCCTCGCCGCCGCCGGGGTGATCGAGGCCCTGCCGGGGCCGCGCGGCGGCTACCGGCTGTCGCGCGCGCCGGCGGCCATCACGCTGCTCGACGTCGTGGAGGCCATCGACGGGCGGGAACCCGCCTTCCTGTGCCGCGAGATCCGGCGCCGCGGCCCGGGCAAGACCCGGGACCCCTGCGCCTACAAGGCGGAGTGCTTCATCAAATCCCGCATGCTCGCCGCTGAAGCCGCCTGGCGGGACGCGCTTCGCGCGCAGACCCTCGCCGACCTGCTGCGCGACGGCGATGCGTTGATCGACGAGCGCAACAAGCAGGCCGTCGCCGCCTTCGTGCGGGACGCGCTGCGCTAGCCAGTGAAAAAATCGACACCCCGCGATCCGTTTGCCCCCGCCGCGTCGTCCTTGGGGTATTCGCAACCAAGGGAGACCCCATCGATGACCAGCGAACCCGTCGTTCTCATCAACGTGCTGAAGACCGCCCCGGAAAACCGCGACGCGCTGCTCGCCATGCTCCGCGGCAATATCGAGGGGGTGATCCGCACCCTGCCGGGCTGGCGGATGAGCCGGCTGGTCGCCGCGGCCGATGGCGCCGGCGTGGTGATCCATTCGGAATGGGACAGCCGCGAGGCGGTGGCGGCGATGCGCGAGGACCCGCGCATGAAGGCCTATTTCCCGCGCATCGCCGCCATCGCCAGCTTCGACTCCACCGTCGGCGACGTGGTCTTCGCCGCGCATTCCGACGGTCATGAAGAATGACCGTCGGAATGAGTCTTTGTTTCCCGCGCCGCCGCCCACCAACCCGGCGCGGAGTGGCATGAGCGATTTCGAGGACCGGCTCCAGGCGTTCCGCCCGCGGCTGCACCGCTACTGCGCGCGCATGACGGGCTCGTCGATCGATGGCGAGGATGTGGTGCAGGACGCGCTGGTCAAGGCATTGCAGGCGCGGGCGGAGGGCGTGGTGGTGGACGAGCCGGAGGCGTGGCTGCTGCGCATCGCCCACAACGCCAGCCTCGATTTCCTGCGCCGGCGCGCCCGCGCCGTGGTGGTGCCGCTGACCGAGGACATCGAGGAGGAGGCGGCGGCGCCGGAGGCGGATGCCCTGGCGGTGGGGTTCCAGACCTTCCTGCGATTGCCGGAGTTGCAGCGCTGCGCGGTGATCCTGAAGGACGTGCTGGGCCATTCGGTGGAGGAGATCGCGGCGACCGCCGACTGCTCGCCCGTCGCCGCGAAGTCCGCCTTGCAGCGCGGCCGGGCGGCGCTGCGCGCCCTCGCCCGGCAGCCGGACATGCGCCTGCCGCTGCTGGGGCAGGCCGAGCGCCGGCGGATGGAAGACTATGTGCGCCTGTTCCAGGCCGGCGATTTCGACGCGATCCGCGCCCTGCTCGCCGAGGACGTGCGGCTGGAACTGGTCAACCGGCTGCGCCTGGACGGAAGCGCCGCCACCTCCCGCTACTTCACCCGCTACGCCGAGACGGCCTGGCACGTCGCCTTCGGCGCGGTGGAGGGCCGGCCGGCGATGCTGGTGTACGACAACCCCGCCCGCGCCGGCCGGCCCGCGCATTTCGTGCTGCTGGACTGGCGGGACGGGCGGATCGCGGGCATCCGCGATTTCCTGTTCGCGCCGTACGTGATGGAGGGGGTGGACTGGGCGCGGCTGTGAGAACGACCCCTTGCAGTTGAACAGTAAAACGGGAAAATCGTGTTGTTTTCAATAGATTTCGTCATGGACGGGCTTGACCCGTCCATCCACGCGGTGACGCGCCGCCGGCGGTGACGGCTTCGCGAGGCCGAGACACTCTGCGTCCCTCTCACGGCCGGCGGCACGGCACGGCGTGGGTGGCCGGGACAAGCCCGGCCATGACGGTGGGGGGCGAGGCGAACGAGCCGGCGTCAGAAACTCGGCATCGACTCATTGGCCGCGCCGAACAGCGCCAGCGTCTTGGCCCGCGACAGGCCCAGCGCGCGGGCGGCGTCCACCTGCCCCTGCCCGGTCGCGTCCAGCCCGCCGCGCAGGATCTCGATCGTGTAGGCGCTGACATAGATGGACAGGGCGAGGATGGAGGCGGGCACCGCCGGCAGGCGCAGCCCCAGCGCGGGCAGGCCGAAATAGACCAGATAGACCTGCACCAGCAGCGGCGTGTTGCGGATCAGCGTGACGAAGCCGGCGATGGGGGCCGCGAACAGCCGGGGCTGGAACAGGCGCAGCACGGTGGCGAGGCAGGCGATGGCGAAGCCGCCGGCCATGCAGGTGGCGGCGAGCATCAGGGTCATGAACATGCCGGACAGCAGCAGGTCCCAGCGCGACCAGACGCCCGAGAAATCGAACGCCATCGCCCCCTCCCCTTTGGCCCTCCCCTTTGGCCCTGCTCAGCCCTTGGCTTGCTTCCAGGCCTCGTATTCGGCGCGGCCCTCGGGGCTGAGCGGGTAGTATGTCCAGATCGAGCCGCCCTCGGCGAGGCGGGCACGGCTGAACTCCTCCCAGGCCTCGTGTTCCAGCGTGCGCTTCAGCACGCGCTCGGCCATGGCGCGGGGGATGTTCACCACCCCGTCCTCGTCGGCGATGACGATGTCGCCGGGCAGCACCAGCACGCCGGCGCAGTCCACCGCCACGTCGTAGGCCCAGGGGAACAGCCCGCCCTGGCTGGCATAGTTGGGGGTGACGCCGCAGGTCCACATCGGCAGGCCGATCTTCTGGATGTTCGGCCAGTCGCGCACGCAGCCATCCACCACCGCGCCCACGCCGCCGCGGCCCTTGAGATAGGTGGTGAGCATCTCGCCCAGGCAGCCGCTATAGGGGCTGCCCTTGGCGGCGACGACGAGGATGTCGCCCGGGGTCACGCTGTCCAGCACGTGCCACAGGGCGCTGTGCTTCTCCACCTCCTCCTGCGCGATGCCGGAGGCGACGTCCTCGCGCTGGGGCATGAATTGCAGGGTGACCGCGGGGCCGACGATCTTGGTGCCGGCGAACAGCGGCTTGGGGCCGTTTATGTAGGCGCGGGTGATGCCCATGTGGTGCAGCTCCGCCGAGGCGGTGGCGGTGGAGACGCCGTGCATCGCGGCGATCAGCGCCGGGTCCGGCCGCGCCCAGGCGGGGCCGCGGATCGGCAGGGTGACATCGGGGCGCGGGAGCGGTTCGGTCATCGTGGCACCTGCAGGGCGTAATGGCCTTCGACATGCGGGAAGCGTGCGGCGAGTCCCTCGGCGAGGCGCACGCCCAGTCCGGGGGCTCGGGGCAGGTCGAACTGGCCGCCGGCGATGGCGAGCGGTTCGGCGAGCAGCGCGGTCTGCAACGGGCCCTGCACGCGGCAGCGTTCCAGCGGGCGGGTGCCACCGATCGCCGCGAGGAAATGGCCGTTGGCGACGGTCATCAGATCGTTGTGCCAGTTGTGCGGGCAGGTCTCGATGCCCTTGGCGGCGGCGGCCTCGGCGATGCGCAGCGCGTCGGTGATGCCGCAGACGGCGACGTCGGGCTGGATGATGTCCAGGCACCGTCCCTGGATATAGGGGGCGAGCTGGGCGAAATCCCCCGCGCCCTCGCCGCCGGAGACGGGGATGTCCAGCAGTCCGGACAGGCGGGCGTAGCTGCCGGGTTCCAGCGGGATCGGCTCCTCGAACCAGCGGAAATCGAGACGTTCGAGCTCGCGGCCAATGGCCAGCGCCTGATCGAAATCCAGGCGCATGTTGCCGTCGAGCATCAATTCCATCGCCGGGCCGATGGTCTGGCGCAGCTCGCGCAGCAGGGCGATGAAGCGGTCGGTGGTCACGCCGTCCCATTCCCAGTCGGTGCCGATGCGGATCTTCGCGGCGGTGAAGCCGGCGGCCGCCTGGGCGGCGACGTCGTCGATCAGGTCGGCGGGGCGGACGCGCCAGTCGTAGCGCACGCCGGTGGAGGCGTAGAGGCGCAGCCGGTCGGCGGCGGCCGGGTTGATGAAGCGGTTGAGCGGCTGGCCCGCGTGCTGGGCGCGAAGGTCCCACAAGGCGGTGTCGAGCCCGGCGCGGGCGGCCTCGAAGGGCGGGGTGTGCGGGAAATCCGCCGCCTGGGGCCGGCGCGGCGGCACTGGGGGGAGTTGGGCGGTCAACGGGTCGGCGCCGAGCAGCGCGCCGCCGATGCGCGCGGCCTCGGCGCGGATCAGCAGCGGCGCGCCGTAGGGCGTGGCCTCGCCGATGCCGGTGAGGCCGTCATCGGTGCGGATGAGGGTGATGGCCGCGTCGGCCTTGACCACGCGGTAGCGGTTGGTGACCCACTGCTCGTCGAGATCATGCATGCGCGACAGGCACAGCGTCTCGACGGCGACGATCTTCATCCCGGCGCTTCCCCCCGCGCCGCTTCAGGCGGCGTCGGCGGGGAATGCTAGACCGGGATTCGGACGGGCAAAAGCGGTATCAGGCGGCGAGCGCCCGCGCTTCCCCGCCATTCTGCCGGGCCAGCAGGTCGCGATAGGGGCCGGGGCGCGCGGCCAGCTCGTCCGGCGACCCGTCATCCACCACGCGGCCGGCATCCATCACCACGATGCGGTCGAAATCGGCCAGGGTGGACAGGCGGTGGGCGATGGCGATGACAGTGCGGCCGCGCATCAGGTTGTCCAGCGCGATCTTGATGGCGTGCTCGGACTCGCTGTCGAGCGCGCTGGTGGCCTCGTCGAGCAGCAGCACCGGCGCGTCCTTCAGCAGGGCGCGGGCGATGGCGAGGCGCTGGCGCTGGCCGCCCGAGAGCTTCACGCCGCGATCGCCGACCATGGTGGCGAAGCCGTCGGGCAGCGCCTCGATGAAGTCGCGGCAGCGGGCGACGCCAGCGGCGGCGAGCACCTCGGCCTCGCTGGCCTCCGGGCGGGCGTAGCGGATGTTCTCCAGCACGGTGCGGTGGAACAGCGAGATGTCCTGCGGCACCACGGCCATCATGTGGCGCAGGCTCTCCTGCGTCACGTCGTTGATGTTCTGGCCGTCGATCAGCACGCGGCCGCCCTGCACGTCGTAGAAGCGTTGCAGCAGGGCGAGCACGGTGGATTTGCCGGCGCCGGAGGCACCGACCAGACCGACGCGCTGGCCGGGCTGGATCACCAGGTCGAGCCCGTTCAGCACCGGGGCGCGGCCGGGATAGGCGAATTTCACGCCCTCGAACACCACGCGGCCGGCGCCGGGCAGCAGGGGGGCGGCGTCCTCGGCGTCCGGCAGATCGTGCGGCAGGAGCAGCGCGCAGATCGCCTCGTCCAGCCGCGCGACGTGCTGGGTGAGATCGACCAGGGCGACGGCGAGGTCGCGCGTGCCGTGCAGGATGGTGAAGCCGAGCGAGCAGATCAGCACCATATCGCCGGCCGTGGCATGCCCGCCCTGCCACATCGCCACGCCCCAGCCGAGCAGGCCGGCGGTGATCAGCGCGGTGAGCAGCGCGTGCAGCAGGCGCAGCTTTTCGAGATAGAGCAGGCTGCGGCGGCGGGCGTCCATCTCGGCACCGATGCGCCCGGTGATGCGCACCCGCTCCCGCCACGTCGCCCCGAAGGCGCGCACCACGTGCATGTTGCTGATCACGTCCACCAGTTCGCCATCGACGCCCGCGGCGCGGCTGGCGAATTCGCGGTGGATCGGCGTTCCGTTGCGGGCGAGGCGGTACAGCAGCAGCGCCATGGCCAGCGACACGCCGGTCAGCGCCGCGGCCATCATCGGATTCACGGTGGTGATCAGCACGATCGCCACCACCACCGCGAGGCAGGGCGGCAGCACGTTCCAGGCGGTGGTGTTCTCGGTCTGGAAGATGGCGTTGGAGGTGGCGGTGATGCGGCTGGCCAGGGTGCCCGGCAGGCGCTCGGAGAAATAGCTCGGCGAGTGGCCGGCGAGATGGGTGAACAGGTCGCTCCGCACATCGCCGGTGACGCGCACGAAGACATGGGCGGCGATCCAGCCGCCGGCGCGCCACAGGAAATTGTCGGACGCGATCAGCAGGCACAGCACGGCGAAGGCCATCCAGGCCGCGTCCGTGCCCGCCTGGGGCCCGCGCGAGACCGCGTCGATCAGCGCCTTCATGCCGTACTGGGTGGAGACGGAGCACACCACCGCCAGCGTCACGGCGGCGAGGATGCCCGCGTGGCCGGCGACATGGCGGCGCACGTAATGGCCCAGGAAGGCCAGCGGGCGGCCCTGGTAGGCGGTGATCCGGCTCAGATGTTGCTGAACGATCTGCGGCACACGGCACCTGCTTCACGAAATAGGTGAAGCCTCACATTGGCCATCCAATGCGGCCCAAATGGGGCAGCGCCGGGGTCATTTTGCGCCCCCTGCCCTTGCTGGTATGCGAGGTTCCCCACCGAGGAGCCGCCGGAATCCATGCGCATCGCCCAGATTGCCCCGCTGTTCGAGGCGGTGCCCCCCCTGCGCTATGGCGGCACGGAGCGCGTGGTCCATTGGCTGACCGAGGAGCTGGTGGCCCAGGGCCATGACGTGACGCTGTTCGCCGCCGGCGACAGCCATACCTCGGCGAAGCTGGTGCCGGTGCGCGCCAAGGCGGAGCGGTTCCAGCCGAATTTCGAGGTGAACGCGGCACCCTACGCGCGGATGATCGAGCTGGTGGCGCGCCAGGCCGGGGAATTCGACGTGCTGCACGCGCATATCGACTTCCACCCGTTCTCCGTGTTCTCCCGCCTCGGCGTGCCCTACGTGACCACGCTGCACGGGCGGTTGGACCAGGCGTGGATCCCCGGCATCTACGGCCTGTTCCCCACGGCGCCGCTGGTCTCGATCTCCGACAGCCAGCGCGCGCCGATGCCGGGGCTGGGCTGGGCCGCGACCATCCTGCACGGCATGCCCCGCGACCTGCTGCGCCCGGTGGCGGCCAGCCAGGACTATTTCGCCTTCCTCGGCCGCATCTCGCCCGAAAAGGGCATCCTGCAAGCCATTGAGATCGCGAAATCCTGCGGCGTGCGCCTGAAGATCGCCGCCAAGATCGGCGAGGAGGACCGCGCCTTCCACGAAGCCCAGGTGCGCCCGCTGCTGGATGCCGGGGCGGCCGAGTATGTCGGCGAGATCGACGACGCCGGCAAGCCCGGCTTCCTCTCCGGCGCCCGCGCGCTGCTGTTCCCGATCGACTGGCCGGAGCCGTTCGGCCTGGTGATGATCGAGGCCTTCGCCTGCGGCTGCCCCGTCATCGCCTTCCGCCGCGGCTCGGTGCCCGAGGTGATCGAGGACGGGCTGACCGGCTTCATCGTGGACGACGTGGCCGGCGCCATCGCCGCCTGCGCCCGGCTGGGGGAACTGGACCGCGCGCGCATCCGTTCGCGCTTCGAGACGCGCTGGACCGGGCGGCGGATGGCCGACGACTATCTCGCCCTCTACGAACGCCTTATTCGCGCAAGTTAAGGCCCCGTTTTCGCCACCATCGCCGATTACGACCCCGCACCAACCCAATTCCCGAGCCCGAAAGGCCCAACCCGCCATGCGTATCGCCCAGGTCGCCCCGTTGTTCGAAGCCGTGCCGCCGAAGCTGTATGGCGGGTCGGAGCGCGTGGTTTCCAACCTCACCGAGGCGCTGGTGAAGATGGGCCATGAGGTGACGCTGTTCGCCAGCGGCGATTCGGAAACCTCCGCGAAGCTGGACGCGCCCTGGCCGCGCGCCCTGCGCCTGGACCCGGACATCCGCGACTGGGTGGCGACGTACCAGCTGCTGGTGGAATACGTCTATCGCAAGCGCCACCAGTTCGACGTGATGCACTTCCACATCGACTACTTCCCCAACTCGCTGTTCTCGCGCCAGGAAGTGCCCTTCGTCACCACCCTGCACGGGCGGCTCGACCTCGCGGAATTCGCCGCGATCTACGGCATGTTCCCGGACGTGCCGCTGGTCTCGATCTCCAACTCCCAGCGCAAGCCGGTGCCCGATCTCGGCTGGACGGCGACGGTGCTGCACGGCATCCCCACCGACCTGCTGCGCCCGCCCGCCGGCGAGGGCAAGGGCGACGAGAAGGGCGAATATTTCGCCTTCCTCGGCCGCATCTCGCCGGAGAAGGGCATCGAGCGCGCCATCCGCATCGCCGCCGCCTGTAACATGCGGCTGAAGGTGGCGGCCAAGGTGGACAAGGCGGATGCCGACTATTTCAAGGAATCGGTTGAGCCGCTGCTCGCCAACGCCCATGTGGAGTTCATCGGCGAGATCAACGACTCCCAGAAATCCGACTTTCTCGGCCGCGCCAAGGCCACCATGTTCGCCATCGACTGGCCAGAGCCGTTCGGCCTGGTGATGATCGAGAGCATGGCCTGCGGCACGCCGGTGATCGCCATGCGCCGCGGCTCGGTGCCGGAGGTGATGGATCACGGCATCACCGGCTTCATCGTGGAGAACGTGGAGGAGGCCATCGCCGCCTGCGGCCGCCTGGGCGAGCTGGACCGCAAGAAGGTGCGCGCCCAGTTCGAGAAGCGCTTCTCCAGCGAGCGCATGGCCCAGGACTACGTCAACGTCTATCAGAAGCTGATCGACGCGAAGCGCAAAGCGGCGGCGTAGGCGGGCTCCTTCGCCCTTTCCATTGTGCTTGCGTTGCGTGGGCCGGCTTCGTGGGCATGCTTCGCTCAAGGGCCTTGACCCCGTCCCCCGCAACGAAGCAAGGGGCATACATGCGAAGTAAGGAAAGAGGTGAGCCCTTTCCCGTTTTCCTGATCGGCTGAAGAGGGCCGTTTTCCCGACCCGGCCTTCCACCCAAAAGGCGCCGCGCGCAGGCGGGGTCAAGGCTCTTGAGCGAAGCGCGCCTTGACGCCGCCGAGCACGGCGCCACCCTCGAAAAGGCGGGCCTATCCGAACGCCCCGACCTCATGCGTGATCGCCGCGCCGATCTCGCGCAGCTGCGCGAACAGCCGGGTCATCGGCTGGAAGATCTCCGCATGCTCGCGTGCGTAGCCGGCCTCGGCGCGGGGTGCCCTGGGTTCGGCATAGTCGCGGTCCGCGGCCGGATCGGGCGTGGGCGGGAACACCTCGCGCAGCAGGGCCATCGAGGCGGGGATGTCCAGCCGGAGGATGCGGCCTTCCAGCATCTGCCGCGTCACGCCATGGCGCGGCGAGAAATCGGGAATGCCCGCGGCGAGCAGCCAGATGCGGTGGATCAGCGCGAGGCGCAGCGCGTGCAGCAGCATCTCGCGCGTCGCCATGCGCGGCGCCTCCGGCCAGGCGGCGCGTAGCGAGACATGGTCGGCCTGGATGCGGCGGAACATCGCCTGGGTCGGCGCCCACAGGTTCAGCCGCTCCAGCGCGCGCGCCACGGAGACCAGCACCTCGCGCCTTCCGGGAATGGTGGCGTGGGCGGCGCGGTCGAGCCAGGTGCCGGGGTCCAGCGTCGCCACCACCGAGCGCAGCACGTCGAGATCGGAATGCGCCAGCGCATGGGCCGCGAGATCGAGCGCGTTGACCAGGCGTGGGCTGGTGGTGCGCAGATCGGCGAAGGCCTCGGGGTGGCGCGCCGCCCCCGCCCCCAGCCCCTGCAGCGTGTTGGCGAGCCAGCCGAGCTGCTGGAGGATGGCGTTGTTGGGAATGGCGCGCAGCTCGCGCGGATGGCGGATGGTCGCGGGGCCGCCCATGCCGTCCGTCTGGCGCGCGGCGGGGCGGGAGCCGGTGGGGTCCAGCAGCGCCGGGCCGAAGGCGCCGAGGAGCGCGGCATAGCCCGGATCCTCCACCAGCTCCTCCATGCCGGAGCGGGCGGCGGCGAAGAAATCCGCCGCGAAATCGGCGTCGTCGTACACCGGGTCGATGCTGTCGGCCGCCGCCGGCGGGAAGGCATGGGCGGCGATGCGCGCCACCGTCGCCAGGGCCAGTTCCGGTGTGCCGAACAGCATGTAGCCGTCGCCGCCCTGGAAGGCGCTCTCCTCGCGCACCTCCAGCCCCGCCTGCCGGAAGGCGGCGCGGCTGGCCGGCGGCGACAGATAGGCGAGCCGCGATGCCAGCGAGCCGGGATGGGCGCCGCGCCCCACGCTCTCGCCATGCGTGTCGAACAGCACCACCTCGATGCCCGACAGGCCGTGGCGGGCGAGCGAGTCCGCGATCTTCAAGCGCAGCCGCTCGATCATGTAGGTGGCGGCGATCTGGCCCACATAGCGGCCGGAATCGGAATAGCCGAACTGCAGCGCGATGCGGCCGACGCGCCTGAGATAGTCGCGGTAATGCGGGCTGCGCAGCGCCTCGTCCACCACCCGCCCGCCATGTTCCAGCGCCTCCGCCGTCTCGAATAGCGGGCTGATCTCGATGCGGTCCTCGATGCCGAACAGCCGAGCCAGCCAAAGGGCCGCGAGCAGGGTGTAGCCGGTCTCGGTCTCGGCGATCAGGAAGCGCATGGGCACCGTGCCGTCCACGTGCTTCACGATCTGCGCCACCGTCATCATCAGCTTGGCGGCGGAGGCCTGCTCGGCGAGCAGCGCGCCGAAATCGACGGGGATCGGCTCCACCGCGTCCAGCGCGGCGTTGATGGCGGAGAACAGCAGGCGGCGGCGCGAGGGGTCCTCGGGTGGGTCCATCAGGCCCAGGCGCTGGCGCACCACATTGTGCAGCTGGGTGGAATTCAGCCGCACATGGGAATGGGCGAGCGACAGGCCGTGCGCGTGCAGCCCGGCGCGCGCGATGGCGACGCGCATCGCCGCCGCCGGCTCGGCCGCCCCGATGGCCTGGTCCATCAGCGCCAGCAGCGGCGCCGTCTCGGTCAGCGCGGCGGCGCGGTGGTCCACCAGGGCGTGGGCGAAGGCCGCCACCGCGTCGGGGTCGGCGCTTGTGGGGCAGGATTCGATCTGCGCGTCCACCGCCGCCAGCGCCTCGGCGGCGCGATCGCGCGCCGGCTTCGCGGCCTCCAGCCCCTCGAGCTGGTCGATGATGCGGGCGAGCTGGAAGCCCTTCATGCGCAGGCGCAGGCGCAGCGTGTCCCACCAGTTGATGTCGGTGCGCCCGTCGGTGTCGTAGCCCACCCAGCTGGTCAGGATCACCGGGCGGGGGATCACCTCGGTCCAGCGGCCGGGCCAGGCGGCGCGGGCGGCGGTCAGCAGGGCGGCGGTCAGCCGGTCCAGCGCGTCCCGCCCGCGGGCGATGGCGCCGTGCGCGGCATCGAACTCCTGTTCCAGCGTGATGCCCGCCGGCCGATGGGAGGGGAAGCAGATGGCCGGCGGCCGCCCGCTCGCCGCCTCGGCCAAGGCGGCACGGATGGCGTCGGGCTGGGCGAAGGTGGGGTGGGCGGTGAACACCGCGGCGAAGCGGGTGCGCTCCACCGCCGCGCGAAAGGCGGCGAGCGGCACCGGACTGTCCGCCGGGTCAGGCCGCACCAGCCTTGCCGCGATGGCCGCGAGGTCGGCCTCGTTCGCCGCCATGTCCGTGCCGCCGACATAGGCGGCCACCCGCTGGGCGCGGTCGGCGAAGGCGAGGTCGCGCAGATGGCGCACCAGCGCCTCGATATCCGCCTCGTCCAGCTCGCCCCGGTCCATGCGGCGGGAGATGTCCAGCGCCACGGTCAGCACGGGATTGCCGAACGGGTCCTGTTCCAGCCGCTCGCGCATGCGCTCGGTCAGCGCCAGCAGGTCATCGGCGAGCGGGGGGACGGTGTTGGGGATTTCGGCGGGCTGGACGTCCATGGCGCGCCTCATTGCTGCACGTGCGAAGAATGCGCGGGCACGGCGCAGCACGCAACCTTGATATGCGGACAGATCAGAAGTGGTACGCGACGCCGGCTCCTGCATGCAGCTGAATGGCGGTGCGCACGATCGGGCTGACCGAGGCCTGGTGCAGCAGCCCGTGCAGGCCGGTGGAGAAGATGATCGACCAGCGGTCGGTCAGGAAATAGCGGCCGGACAGTTCCACCCCCGCATCCTCCAACCCGCCGCCGGGGTGGTAGGCGCGGATATGCTCGGCGGATGCGGTGGCGTCGGACACGCCGAACCAGGTGCGCATGTAGTCGCGGTCGGCATAGGTCAGCTCCGGCCCCAGCGTCAGCGCCAGCCGGTTGAAGCGATGGCGCCAGAGCAGGCTGGCGCGCAGCCGCCCGCCCTGCCCCGCCTGGGTGACCGCCTGGGCGGCGCGCAGGCGGATTTCGAACTCGCCCATCGTGTAGGCGATGTACGGCAGCGCCTGCAGCGTGCGGCCGATATCCGGCGTGTCGCGCAGCAGCGCGTCATCGGTATGGTCCCGCCCGCCGGACAGGCCGAAGCCCAGGCCGGCGCTCAGCCCGTGCAGGTGCATCAGGTTCATGCCGAGGGTGGAATCGGTGACGAACAGGCTGCCGCGATAGCTGGCATCGACGAAAGGCAGGCCCTGCACATGGTAGCGCACGGCGCCGGGATAGGCCGGCGTGAGGTTGGCGCCGCCGCCGAGCGAGAGCGACAGCCCGTCGGGCAGCCAGGCGGAGGGCGCGGTTTCGGCCATCTGGGCGCGGGCCGCCCAGGGAGTGAGAAGCGCCAGGGTCACCAGCGCCAAAGCGGGCAGGCAGGCGGTGCGCATTGCGCAATGTTACAGCCGTCACGCCTTCTCGTGGAAGAGGTGGCGGCACTGACCGTGATCGGCGAGCACCTCGATCACCCGGCACTGGTCAACCCGCCCATGGCGGGCGCTGTCGATCATGCTCAGCAACTCGCCGCGTAGCGCGGTGAGGCTGGCGATGCGCCGCTCCACCTCCTCCAGCCGGGCGCGGGCGATGGCGTCGGCGGCCTCGCACGAGCGGGCGGGGTCGTCCTGAAGGGCCAGCAGGGTGCGGATGGCCTCGATCTCGAAACCCAGCTCGCGCGCGTGGCGGATAAAGGCCAGGCGGCGGAGATCGGCGGCGTCGAACAGCCGGCGGTTACCCTCGCTGCGCGGCGGCGCGGGCAGCAGGCCGATCTGCTCGTAGTAGCGGATGGTCGGCACCTTCACGCCGCAGCTTCTGGCGGCCTCGCCAATCGGCACCATCTCCATGGGGCTTGCTCCTCCAGTCGCTGGAGGATGCAGGGTGCGGGGCGAGGCGGCAAGGACGGTGTGGGGATGACGACAGAGACCCGGTTCCGGGTGGAGGGCATGGATTGCGCCGCCTGTGCGGCGAAGATCGACACGGCGGTGCGCCGGCTTGCGGGCGTGGAGGAGGTCAGTATCTCCGTCACCGCCGGCACCATGGCGGTGCGCCATGCCGAGGACAGCGACCTCGGCGCGCTGGCCCGGCAGGTGACGGGGCTGGGCTACGCGCTGCGCTCGCTGGACGCGGCGGCTGCGCCGCACGCCCATCATCACGATCATGACCACGGGCACGACCACGATCACGATCATGACCATCACCACGACCCCGTGGAGGGCCCCTGGTGGCGCGCGGCCAAGGCGCGGCTGACGCTGGCCAGCGGCGCCGCGCTGATCCTGGCCACTGGGCTCGCCCATCTGCTGCCCGCCCTCGCCCCCTTCCTGTTCGTCGCGGCGATGCTGGTCGGGCTGGTGCCCATCGCGCGGCGGGCGGTGATGGCGGCGCGGGCGGGGTCGCCCTTCACCATCGAGAGCCTGATGACCATCGCCGCCATCGGCGCCGTGCTGATCGGCGCGGCGGAGGAAGGGGCCACGGTGGTCTTCCTGTTCCTGGTCGGCGAGTTGCTGGAAGGGGTGGCGGCCGGGCGGGCGCGGGCCAGCATCGCCAGCCTCACCGAGCTCGTGCCCGCCACCGCCCTGGTGGAGCGCGACGGCGCGACCGTGAAGGTGCCGGCCGCCGAGGTGGAGCAAGGTGAAGTCGTGCTGGTGCGGCCGGGCGACCGCATTCCCGCCGACGGAAGCGTGCTCGCCGGCGAGGGCACGGTCGATGAATCCCCGGTCACCGGCGAGAGCGTGCCGGTCGCCAAGCGGCCCGACGACGCGGTGTTCGCCGGCACGGTGAACGGTGCGGCCGCGCTGCGCATCCGCGTCACCGCCGCCGCGCAGGACAACACCATCGCCCGCATCGTCCGGCTGGTGGAGCGGGCGCAGGAGAGCAAGGCGCCCACCGAGCGGCTGATCGACCGCTTCGCCCGCCGCTACACGCCCGGCGTGGTGGCGCTCGCGGCGCTGGTGGCGGTGCTGCCGCCGCTGCTGGGGGGGGCCGACTGGGTCACCTGGATCTATCGCGGCCTCGCCATCCTGCTGATCGGCTGCCCCTGCGCGCTGGTCATCTCCACCCCCGCCGCCATCGCCGCGGCGCTGGCCAAGGGGGCGCGGCACGGCCTGCTGATGAAGGGCGGCGCGGTGCTGGAACGGCTCGGCCACGTCACCGTGGCGGCCTTCGACAAGACGGGCACGTTGACCACCGGCCAGCCGGAGGTGACCGACCTGCTCGCCTTCGCCCTGCCGGAGGACGAGGTGCTGCGCCTCGCCGCCGCGCTGGAAGCCGGCTCCTCCCACCCGCTCGCCAGCGCCATCCTCGCCGCCGCCGGCGGCATCGCGCTTCCGCCGGCCGAGGGCGCGCGGGCGCTGGGCGGCAAGGGCGTGGCGGCGACGGTGGAAGGCCGCGCGCTGTTCCTGGGCGCCCCCGGCGAGGCCGGGCTGTCGCCCGACCAGGAAGCGCGCATCGCCGCGCTGCACGGGCAGGGCAAGACGGTCGCCGTGCTGGTGGCCGACGGCGTGCCGGCCGGGGCCATCGCCATGCGCGACGCCCCACGCCCCGACGCCGCCGCCGGGCTGCGCGCCCTCGCCGCCCAGGGCG
>CAMFLK010000059.1 GCA_945957135.1 uncultured Rhodospirillales bacterium | reverse complement strand
CCGTGAACTGGGCGGTCATTCCCCGAATTCTCGGTCCATCCGGCAAGCGCCGGAAGATCACCGTGCCGCGCGCCGACGAATGGTCGGGATGACCCGCGCCCCCACCCGGACTCCGCCCGTTTTTCGCAACCCCAACCGGCTGAACCGATATTTTTCACCTTGGGTCATTCCCGAGGCGATGGCGCGTGGGCGGTGCTCAATCGAAGCCGAACTCGCCCTCGTCCAGCCAGGCATTGGTCAGCGTGTAGGTCACGGCCAGGATGGTCGGGCCGAGGAAGATGCCCACCAGCCCGGTGGCCGCCAGCCCGCCGATCACGCCGGCGAAGATCAGCAGGATCGGCAGGTCCGCGCCACGGCGGATCAGCACCGGGCGGACGAAATTGTCCATGGTCAGCACCACCACCGAGCACAGCAGCAGCACCGTCGCCCAGACGGTGTCGCCGGCCACGTACATCCAGATGATCGTGGGGATCAGCACCAGCCCCGGCCCGATCTGGGCGAGGCACAGCATGAACATCACCGCCGTCAGCACCGCCGCGAAGGGCACGCCGACCAGGGCGAGGCTCAGCCCGCCCAGCACGCTCTGCAGCAGGGAGGTGACGACCACGCCCATGGCCACGCCGCGGATGGCGTTGCCGGCCAGCCGCACCGCCGCCTCCCCCCGCGCCCCCGCCAGCCGGCGGCCGAAGCGCACGGCATAGGCGCCGGCCCGCTCGCCATTCGCGTAGAGGATGGCGGCGATGATGACGGTGAGCAGGAAGGTGACGAACACCCCGCCCAGCCCGCCGGCCGCCGCCACGAACCACTGCGTCGCCTGCCCGGCATAGGGGGTGAGCTTGGGCGCGATGTCCTGCAGGCCGATGGCGCCGAACTGGGTCCAGAGCTGGCCGGCGCGCGGGCCGATCCAGGGCAGCTCGACCAGCCAGTCCGGCGGCGGCTGCATGCGCAGCGACAGGAAGCCGCGCGCCAGGGACGAGATGGTCTCGGTGTTCTCCAGGATGGTGGAGATGGCCAGCCAGAAGGGCAGGATCAGCAGCAGCAGCAGCAGGACGGTCATCACCGTCACCGCCAGGCCGCGCCGGTCGCCGAGGACGTGCTGGATGCGCAGCATCAGCGGCCAGGTGGCCAGCACCAGGGTGATCGCCCAGAGCAGGGCGGGCAGGAAAGGGGAGAGGATCCAGATGCTGCCGATCACCAGGGCGGCGATCAGCGTGACCGCGAGGACGGTGCGGCTGAGGTCGTTGTGGCGGCCTTCGGTCACGGCGACTCCTTCTGGCGGCGCACCGGACCGTACATGAAAACGCCCCGGTTCGCGAAGAACCGGGGCGTTACGGGGCCTGTGTCAGGCGGCGGCGAGCTTCACGCCCTTTTCCTCGAACAGGGCGGGCAGCTCGCCCGACTGGAACATCTCCATCACGATGTCGCAGCCGCCGATGAACTCGCCCTTCACGTAGAGCTGCGGAATGGTCGGCCAGTTGGAGAACTGCTTGATGCCCTCGCGCAGCTCGCCATCCTCCAGCACGTTGGCGGTCTGGAAGGGCACGCCGAGATGGGTGAGGATCTGCACCACCCGGGCGGAGAACCCGCATTGCGGGAACATCGCGGTGCCCTTCATGTAGAGCATGACGGGGTTGGCATCGATATCGGCCTGGATGCGCGCGAAGGTGGGGTTGCTCATTGGGGTTTCCTCAATCGGGGGCGGAGGTTTGCAGGGCGAGGGCGTGCAGCTCGCCCCCCATTCGGCCGCGCAGCGCGGCATAGACGATCTGGTGCTGCTGGACGCGCGACTTGCCGCGGAACGACTCGCTCACCACGGTGGCCGCGTAGTGGTCGCCATCGCCGGCGAGGTCCTCGATGGTGACGACGGCGCCGGGAATGGCGGCTTTGATCAGGGCCTCGATCTCTCCGGCTTGCATCGCCATGCGGGGTTTCCTCTCAGGCGTTCATCCACGCGGGGAAGAAATGGTCGTGGGCTTCGCGCAGCGACGCAAGGGAAATGGTGTCGCCGCCCGGCAGTGTCAAATCCGCGCCGCCGGATTGGCCGATCCGCGCGGCCGGGACGCCGGCGGCGGCGGCGGCCTCCAGCAGGGCGGCCGAATCGGCGGTGGCCAGGACGTAGCGGCCCTGGTCCTCGCCGAACCAGATGGCGTGCGGGGAAGGGGTGCCGGACAGGGGCGGCGGGGCGGTGAGGCGGGCGCCGGTGCGGCCGGCCAGGGCCATCTCCGCGACGGCGACCAGCAGCCCGCCATCGGAGACGTCGTGGCAGGCGCGGATCCGGCCCTGCAGGATCTGCCCGCGGACGAAATCGCCGTTGCGCCGCTCGGCGGCGAGATCGACCGGCGGAGGCGGACCCTCCTCGCGCTCGGCGACCTCGCGCAGCCAGAGCGACTGGCCGAGCCAGCCTTCGGTCTCGCCGATCGCCACCAGATCGAGGCCGGGGGCCAGCGCGCAGCCGACGGCCTGGGCGGCGTCATCCAGCACGCCGAGCCCGCCGATCGCCGGGGTGGGCAGGATGCCGCGCCCCTCGGTCTCGTTGTAGAGGCTGACATTGCCGCTGACGACCGGGAAGTCGAGCGCGCGGCAGGCCTCGCCCATGCCGGCGATGGCGTCGGCGAACTGGCCCATCACCTCCGGCTTCTCGGGATTGGCGAAGTTCATGTTGTCGGTCACCGCCAGCGGGCGGGCGCCGGTGGCGGTGATGTTGCGCCAGGCCTCGGCCACGGCCTGGGCGCCGCCGGTCCGCGCGTCGGCGGCGACGTAGCGGGGGGTGCAGTCGGTGGTCAGCGCCAGCGCGCGGCGATACCCCTCGATCCGCACGATGGCAGCGTCGGCGGCCCCCGGACGCTTCACGGTCTGGCCGCCCACGGTGGAATCGTACTGGTCCCACACCCAGGCGCGCGAACACAGGTCGGGGCTGCCGACCAGCTTGCGCAGGGCGGGGCCGAATCCGACGGGATCGGCCACCTCGCCGAGCGTGGGGCGGGCAGGGGTGGGGGCGGTGGGGCGGTGGTAGAGCGGGGCCTGGTCGGCGAGCGGGGCGAGGGGGATGTCGGCCTCCACCACGCCCTTGTGGGTCACCACGATGCGGCCGGTATCGGTGAGGTGGCCGATGACGGAGAAATCGAGGTCCCATTTCTCGAAGATGGCGCGCGCCATGTCCTGCCGGTCCGGGCGCAGCACCATCAGCATGCGCTCCTGGCTTTCCGACAGCATCATCTCATAGGCGGTCATGCCCGCCTCGCGCTGGGGCACGGCGTCGAGGTCGAGCAGCAGGCCCACGCCGCCCTTGCCGGCCATCTCGACGGAGGAGGAGGTCAGGCCCGCCGCCCCCATGTCCTGGATGGCGACGATGGCGTCGGTGGCCATCAGCTCCAGGCACGCCTCGATCAGCAGCTTCTCGGTGAACGGGTCGCCGACCTGCACGGTGGGCCGCTTCTCCTCGGAATCCTTGCCGAACTCGGCGCTGGCCATGGTGGCGCCGTGGATGCCGTCGCGCCCGGTCTTGGAGCCGACATAGATCACCGGGTTGCCGATGCCGGCGGCGGCGGAGAGGAAGATGCGGTTGCGGTCGGCGATGCCCACGGTCATCGCATTGACCAGCGGGTTGCCGTTATAGGCGGGGTGGAAGTTGATCTCGCCGCCCACCGTCGGCACGCCCACGCAATTGCCGTAGCCGCCGATGCCGCGCACCACGCCATCGACGATGCGCTTGGTGCGCGGATGGTCCGGCGCCCCGAAGCGCAGGGCGTTGAGATTGGCCACCGGCCGCGCGCCCATGGTGAACACGTCGCGCAGGATGCCGCCGACCCCGGTCGCGGCCCCCTGATAGGGTTCGATGAAGCTCGGGTGGTTGTGGCTCTCCATCTTGAACACGGCGGCGAGCCCGTCGCCGATATCCACCACCCCCGCGTTCTCGCCCGGCCCGTGGATCACCCAGGGTGCCGTGGTCGGCAGCGTCTTGAGCCAGATGCGGGAGGATTTGTAGGAGCAGTGCTCCGACCACATCACGCTGAACACGCCGAGCTCGGTCAGCGTCGGCGTGCGGCCCATGATGGCCAGCACATTGGCGTATTCGTCCGCACTCAGCCCGAACTCGCGGGCCAGCGCCTGGTTCACGTCGCGTTGCATGGGCAGGGGGCCTCAGGCGGCGAGGGCGGCGGCGAGCCCGTCGAACAGCGGCTTGCCGTCGGTGCCGCCCATCAGCGGGTCCACGAGATCCTCGGGGTGGGGCATCAGCCCGAGCACCCGCAGGTTGGGCGAGGCGATGCCGGCGATGTTGCGGCGGCTGCCGTTGAGGTTGGCGGCATCGTTGATCGCGCCCTCCTCGCTGGCATAGCGGAAGATCACCAGACCCTCGCCCTCCAGCCGGTCCAGCGTGTCGTCATCGGCGAAGTAGTTGCCGTCGCCATGGGCGAGGGGGGCGCGGAACACCTGGCCCTTCTGGTAGTGGCGCGTGAAGTCGGTGTCCGACCGCTCGACGCGCAGATGGCAGTCCATCGACAGGAAGCGCAGGCTGGCGTTGCGCAGCAGGGCGCCGGGCAGCAGCCCGGCCTCCGTCAGGATCTGGAAGCCGTTGCACACGCCCAGCACATGCCCGCCACGCCCGGCATGGGCGCGCACCGCGTCCATCACCGGTGCGCGGGCGGCCATCGCGCCGGTGCGCAGGTAGTCGCCGAAGCTGAAGCCGCCGGGGATGACCACGAGGTCGAGCCCCGACAGGTCGGTCTCGGTGTGCCAGACCATGCGCGGCTTGGCGCCGGTGGCCTGGGCCAGCGCGATCGCCATGTCGCGCTCGCGGTTGATGCCGGGGAAGACGACGATGCCGGCGCGCATCAGGCCACCTCCACCTTGAAGCTCTCGATCACCGTGTTGGCCAGCAGCTTGCGCGACATGTCCTCGGCCTGGGCGCGGGCGCGGGCCGGGTCGGTCTCCGCGAGGTCGAGCTCGATGATCTTGCCCATGCGCACCTCGCCCACCCCCTGGTAGCCGAGATGGCCGAGCGCCTGTTCGATGGCCTTGCCCTGCGGGTCGAGCACGCCGTTCTTCAGCATGACCGTGACGGTGGCCTTCACTGCATCAGCTCCGGCCCTTTGAGATCGCGGATGCCGGCCTCGGGCAGGATGCCCAGGCGGCGGGCGACTTCCTGATAGGCTTCCTCCACCTTGCCGAGGTCGCGGCGGAAGCGGTCCTTGTCCATCTTCTCGCTGGTCTTGGCGTCCCACAGCCGGCAATTGTCGGGGCTGATCTCGTCGGCGAGGATGATGCGCATCTCCTCGTTCTCCCACAGCCGGCCGAACTCCACCTTGAAGTCCACCAGCGTGATGCCCACGCCGAGGAACAGACCGGTGAGGAAGTCGTTGATGCGCAGCGTGAGGGCGACGATGTCGTCCATGTCCTGGGTGCTGGCCCAGCCGAAGCAGGTGATGTGCTCCTCGCTGACCATCGGGTCGCCCAGCGCGTCGTTCTTGTAGTAGTATTCGATGATGGAGCGGGGCAGGCGGGTGCCCTCGGCGATGCCGAGCCGGGTGGAGATGCTGCCGGCCGCGACGTTGCGCACCACCACCTCGATGGGGATGATCTCCACCTCGCGGATCAGCTGCTCGCGCATGTTCAGCCGGCGGACGAAATGGTTGGGCACGCCGATCTCGGACAGGCGCATCATCAGATATTCGCTGATGCGGTTGTTGAGCACGCCCTTGCCGGTGATGACGCCCTTCTTCTGGGCGTTGAAGGCGGTGGCGTCGTCCTTGAAATACTGCACGAGCGTGCCGGGCTCCGGCCCCTCGAACAGGATCTTGGCTTTGCCTTCATAGAGCTGGCGGCGGCGGGCCATGGCGCTTTCCTTCAGGGGGAGTATCCCCGAAACGTTGCGCCGCCCCAGGGGCGGCGCAGAATCGATATAGCAGCGCCCCGCCGGCCTTGCCACGCCCCCGCCGCAGGGCGGGTGCCCACCCCCCCGGCAAGGCTAGGCGGCGCCCGAAGCCAGGGCCGGTCCCGGCTCGCCGAACACCCGGGTGAACACCGTGTCCAGCGCCGCGAGGTGCAGGCGCGGGTCCATCGCCGCGTCCAGCACCGCCGGCGGCACGCGGCCGGCCACCTCGGGATCGGCGTCCAGGTTTTCGCGGAAGCTGCGGGCGCCGGGCTGGCCGAGCTGGGTCCAGGTGGCCATGGCGTTGCGCTGGACGATGCGATAGGCGTCCTCGCGCAGGATGCCGGCGCGGGCCAGGGCCAGCAGCACCTCGCCGGAATGCACCACGCCGCCGAGCGCGTCGAGATTGGCGGCCATCCGTTCGGGATAGACGGTCAGCCGGCTCATCATGCCCGCGAGCCGGGCGAGGGCGAAATCGAGCGTCACCGTCGCGTCCGGCCCGATGGCGCGTTCCACCGAGGAATGGCTGATGTCGCGCTCGTGCCACAGCGCCACGTTCTCCAGCGCCGGCGTCACCGCCGCGCGGACGATGCGGGCAAGGCCGGTGAGGTTCTCGCTCAGCACCGGGTTGCGCTTGTGCGGCATCGCCGAGGAGCCCTTCTGGCCGGGATGGAAGAACTCCTCGGCCTCGCGCACCTCGCTGCGCTGAAGGTGCCGCACCTCCGTCGCCAGCCGCTCGACGCCCGAGGCGATCACGCCCAGTGTGCAGAAGAAGGCGGCATGGCGGTCGCGCGGGATCACCTGGGTGGAGACCGGCTCCACCGCGAGGCCGAGCTTCTCCGCCACGAACGCCTCCACCCGCGGATCGACATGGGCGAAGGTGCCGACGGCACCGGACAGGGCGGCCACCGCGATCTCGGCCCGGGCCTGCACCAGCCGGGCCCGGTTGCGGGCGAACTCGGCGTAGTGGCCAGCGAGCTTCAGGCCGAAGCTGGTGGGCTCGGCATGGATGCCGTGGCTGCGGCCGATGGTCGGCGCGTGCTTGAATTCGAAGGCGCGCGCCTTCAGCGCCGCGAGCAGCGCGTCGATATCCTCCAGCAGCAGGTCGGCGGCCTGGGTGAGCTGGACGGAGAGGCAGGTGTCCAGCACGTCGCTGCTGGTCAGGCCGAGATGGACGAAGCGGCTGTCCGGCCCCACCGATTCCGCGAGCCAGGTGAGGAACGCGATCACGTCATGGCGGGTTTCCGCCTCGATCTCGTCGATCCGGTCGATGTCGGCCTGGGTCATCGCGGCGAGGCGGGGGGCACCTTTCTCGCGGATGTTACGAGCCGATTCTTCCGGAACGGTGCCGATCCGTGCCATGGCTTCGGCGGCGAGAGCCTCGATCTCGAACCAGATGCGGTACCGGTTGGTGGGCGCCCAGATGGCGGCCATGGCCGGTCTCGTGTAACGGGGAACCATGATTACGTCCTATCGCGCGGCGGCTTCATCTAATTCCCGCAACCCCCTGGGGCAAGCGCGCCATGGTTGAGGGAACCCTGCTCCAGGAGCTGACCGCCCTCGCGCAGGTGCTGGTCATCGACCTCACCCTCGCCGGCGACAACGCGGTGGTGGTGGGCTTGGCCGTGGCCGGGCTGCCGGCGCACCAGAAGCGCTGGGCGATCATCGTCGGCATCGGCGGCGCCACCCTGCTGCGCATCGCGCTGGGGGCCGTCACGCTGCAATTGCTGGAGATCGTCGGCCTGCTGCTGGCCGGCGGGCTGCTGCTGCTGTGGGTCTGCTGGAAGATGTTCCGGGAGCTGCGCAAGGGCCCGCACGCGGTGGAGGGCGAGGCGGAGCCGAAGACGCTCGGCCAGGCCATGCTGCAGATCATCCTGGCCGACCTGTCGATGAGCCTGGACAACGTGCTCGCCGTGGCCGGGGCCGCGCAGGGCCATACCTGGGTGCTGGTCACCGGCCTCGCGATGTCCGTGGTGCTGATGGGCGTGGCCGCCACCTTCGTCGCCAATTTGCTGGAACGCCATCGCTGGGTGGCCTGGATCGGCCTGCTGATCGTGCTCTACGTGGCGCTGAAGATGGTCTGGGAAGGGGCGCACGAGGTGTGGCCCTATTTGGTCGGATAGACGCTTCTATTCGGCGGCTTCCCTGATGGCGCCGATGATCCATTCGTTCAGGCTGACGCCCGCCGCCGCCGCCGCGATCACCGCCGCCTCATGGTCGCGCGGATCGAGGCGGACATTGAACTTGCCGGAGAAATGCCGCCGTGGCTCGATCCCCTTCTCCCGGCACATGTCTCGGTAGACGGCCAGCGACTTGCGGCCTTCCATGACGAGGTCGCCGACACTTTCTGCATAGAAATCCGCCCCGCCGTTCAAGCCAACGAACTCGCCGCGCAGCATCTGGATGTTTGGGTCAAACGCGATGACTGCTTTTTCGCCATCGATCTCAATGATGTTGTTCATGGTCTCACTCCGTGTGCGTCCAGCCATTTGCGAATGCTGGCGACGGCGCCCTTGTCCGTATCCGGGGACGGATGCGGCCGGTGAAAGACGCGCACCTCGCCAAACAGAAAGACACCGACGCGCGAGCCTTCCCGTTCGCTGACCTCCGCCCCGAGCGCCACGAACAGCGCCTCGACATCGGCCCAGCGGATCGAGCCGCTGACGGGACGGGCGAAGATGGCTTCGAGCGTGACCCTGACGCGTCTCTTCATCAATGACTGGTATCATATAGCAGTATCAAATGCCAGCGCCTGACCAGCTCACGTTGGCGGTTGCCGGATAAACTCAGGAGTCGTTCCGGATTGCCCGCAGCGCCGCCACCCGCCCCGCCGTCATCCCGCCATCGATCACCAGTTCCGACCCGGTGACGTGGCTGGCGGCGTCGGAGGCGAGGAACAGTACGCCGGCGGCGACTTCCTCCGGCTGGGCGGCGTTGCCCAGCGGCACGCCGGCGGCGGCGATGGCGTGGGGGTCGAGGGCCGCGTTGCGGCCGCCGCCCTCGGGCGTGGTGGCCTTGCCCCAGAGCGGGGTGACGATGATGCCGGGATGGACGGAGTTCACCCGGATGCCGTCGGCCGCACATTCCAGCGCCAGCGACTTGGCGAACATCCGCACCCCCGCCTTGCCCGCGCCATAGCCGGCGAGGCCGGGCGAGCCGCGCAGCCCGGCGATGGAGGACATGATCACCACCGACCCGCCACCGCCCAGGCGCATGGCGGGCACGACGTATTTCACCGAGAGGAACACGCCATCGAGATTCACCGCGTTCTGCCGCCGCCAATCGGCCAGCGACATCTCCAGCGCCGGGCCGAACACCGCGATCCCCGCATTGGCGACGAGGATATCCAGCCGGCCGAACGCGCCGGTGCAGGCGGCGATGGCGCCGGGCCAGGCGGCCTCGTCCGCCACGTCCAGCGGGTGGAACGCCGCCCGCCCACCCTCGGCCACGATCGCCGCCGCCAGCGCTTCGCCGCCGGCCACGTCGCGGTCGGTGACCAGCACCGCCGCCCCCTCGCGCGCCAGCACCCGGCAGCAGGCCGCGCCGATGCCCGAGGCGCCGCCGGTGACCAGTGCGACCTTGCCCTCAACCTGGCCCATTCGGGTCTCCCGCGTTCAAGGCGATGAAGGCGGACCAGACCGGGCCAGGCTGCCAGATGCGATCGAGATCGGCCCGCGCCCGCGCCACGTCCATGCCCTGCACGTCGCGCCGGTAGCGGTAGAACATGGCGGAGACCCGGTAGTTGGCGATGCAGTGGACGTGAACCGGCCCGTCGCGCGCCGCCTCCAACGCCGCGCCGAAGGCGGTGAAATCCGCCTCCGTGGGGTTGTCGAAAATCACCGGGATATGCCGATAGACCATGCCGAGGGCGGCGACCGAGGCCGCCTCGTCGCGCAACGCCCGCTCGTGGCTGTGCAGGCCGAGATTGATCACGGTGCGCACGCCGAGTGCCGCGATCTCCGCCAGCTGCGCCTCGCTCGGCTGGCCGGAGGTGGTGGTGCGCTCGTCCAGCCGCAGCCAGTTATGGATGCCTTCGGGGTCGGTCACACCCGCCGCACCGCGTAGAATTGCGGGAAGCCGCGCGGCACGTCGGCGAGGCTGCGGCGATAGGCGGTTGGCTGGAAGAACACGCCGGTGGGGATGTAGGGCACCGTCTCGAAGGAGACGAGCTGCATCTGCCGGCAGATATCCTGCTGGGCGGCCACGTCCGGCGCGTCGAACCACGCGTTGCGCAGTTCCTCCAGCTTGGGGATGTCGGCCCAGCCGAAGGTGGCGCTCTTGCCGCTGCCACGGATGTAGTTGTGGGCGGCGGGGTTGAAGGTGTTCACCCCGGCGGTGGAGTTGCTGAAGGCGTTCCAGCCGCCCTTGTCGATCGGCTGCTGGCTGGGCAGGCGCTGGATCACCGTGCCCCAGTCGAGCGCCTGATAGTCCACGTTCAGGCCGATCTTCTGCCAGGCATCGGCCACTACCTGGCCCTGGGCGTTGAGGCTGGGCAGGTCGGTGGCGACCAGGAAGACCAGCTTCTCCCCGGCATAGCCGGACTCCTTGAGCAGCTTCTTCGAGCGTTCGATATCGACCGGCCGGGTGATCGCCTCCATCCCCGCGTCGCTGGCCATCGGCGTGCCCGGCAGGAAGAAGCCGACCTTGTCGCGCCACATCGCCGGGTCGGTGCCGGCGATGGCCTGCATCACGTCGGCCTGGCTGATCGCCGAGAGGGCGGCGCGGCGGACGGCGGCGCTGTCATAGGGCGCGTTGACGAAGTTGAAGCGGACGATGCCGTAGCCGCCGGTCTTGTCCGTCACCTCCACCACCAGGTTGCGGTTGGCTTGCAGCTTCGGCCAGAAATCGGTGGTCGGCTGCTCCCACCAATCCACCTCGCCGGATTGCAGCGCGGCCGCGGCGGTGGCGGAATCGGGGATGGTCAGCCACTCCACCCGGTCGAAATTGGCGAGCTTGGGGCCGGCCATCAGGCTGGCGTTGCCGGAGGGGCGGGGGACGTAACCGGCGAATTTCTCATAGACGGCGCGCGAGCCGGGCACGCGTTCGCCGGCCACGAAGCGGTAGGGGCCGCTGCCGACCATTTCGGTGACCTGGGTGAAGCCGTCGGTCCTGGCCAGCCGTTCCGGCATGATCGCGGCGATGTTGGCGCCGGTCTTGCCCAGCGCGTCCGGCAGCAGCGGGAAGGGCTTCTTCAGCCGCCATTCCACCATCTTGTCGCTGGGCGCGCTGATCTCGTCGGTGGCGGCCATGGCGGCGAGGCCGAAACTGTCGCGCTTGCCCCAGCGTTGCAGGCTGGCCACCACGTCGCGCGCCAGCACCGGCGTGCCGTCGTGGAATTTTAGCCCGTCGCGCAGGGTGAGCTTCCAGGTCTTGCCGCCATTCTCCACCACATGGCCCTCGACCATCTGCGGCTGCGGCTTCCAGTTCTCGTCCACGCCGTAGAGCGTGTCGAACACCAGCAGGGCATGGTTGCGGGTGACGAAGGCGGTGGTCTGGATCGGGTCGAGCAAAGCGAGGTCGGCCTGCGGCACGAATTTGAGAACCCTGGCCGCATCCGTCGCGGCGAGGGCCGGGCGGGCGAGGGAGGCGGCCACCGCCGCCTTGAGCAGGTCGCGTCGCTTCATCGTCGAAATCCATCCCCGTTTCTTGCCGCGATCCTGCGCTGGGCTTGGGGAATGGTCCAGATGACTCAGAGTAATCCTTCGTTGCGGAAGCTGAGCCAGCGCCCGTTGCCGACGATGACATGGTCGTGGACGGTGACGGAGAGCGCGGCGGCGGCGGTGCGGATCGCCCGGGTCATGTCGATATCGGCGCGCGAGGGCGTGGGGTCGCCGCTCGGGTGGTTGTGCACCAGGATGATCGCGCTGGCCTGCAATTCCAGCGCGCGCTTCACCACCTCGCGCGGATAGACCGGCGTGTGGTCCACCGTGCCCTGGGACTGCCCCTCGTCGGCGATCAGCCGGTTGCGGGCGTCGAGGAACAGCACGCGGAACTGCTCCACCCGCTCGCGCGCCAGCACGGCGCCGAGATAGTCCATCAGCCGGTCCCAGTTGGCGAGCACCGGGCGGTCGATCACCTCGGCGCGGGCCAGGCGCAGGGCGGCGGCCTGCACCGTCTTCAGCGCGGCCGGACCGGCTTCGCCCATGCCCTTGATCGCGCGCAGCTCGTTCACCGGGGCGGCGATGGCGCCGGCGAAGCTGCCGAAGCGGGCGATCAGCGCCTTGGCCAGCGCCTTGGTGTCGCGGCGGGGCAAGGCGAGATAGAGCACCATTTCCAGCAGCTCGTAATCGGCCAGCGATTCCGGCCCGGCGGAGAGCAGGCGGGCGCGCATGCGCTCGCGATGGCCATCGGCGCCGTGGACGGGCGCGCCATGGACGGGGGTGGGGTCGATCAGGCCCAGCTGCTCGCCGAAGCCCCCATGCTCGCTCGTCACACCGGGTCTCGCCATGTCAGGCGAAGTCTTCGACGATCCAGGGGGCGAGCTCGGCGCGCAGCGCGTCATCCACCGGCACGGCGCGGCGCGTCGCGGTGTCCATCACCGCCAGCACCGTCGCCGCGCGCGCCGCGAGCACGTCGCCCTTGGTGATGCGCTGGCGCACATGCAGCGACTTGGTGCCGATGCGCTGGATCGCCGTCTCGATGCGCACCTCGCCCGGCCAGGTCATCTCGCGCAGGAAATCCAGCTCCAGGCGCACCAGCACGATGGCGCGGCCGCCATCGGGGGCGAGCAGGCCGATCTGCTGGCTGAGCTCGGCCCGCCCGGCCTCGCACATCACGGCATAGACGGCATTGTTGACATGGCCCAGCGCATCCGTGTCGCAGAAGCGCAGCAGCTGAGTGGTGACGAAGGGCGCGCCCATAAATCTGACGAAGTGGGGGGCTGTCAGGCGGGGTAGGGCGGGTTGAACAGCCCGGCGGGGGAGAGGGTGAATATCTCGGCGCCCGTCTCGGTCACGCCGATCATATGCTCGAACTGGGCGGACAGGCTGCGGTCGCGCGTCACCGCGGTCCATCCGTCGTCCAGCACCTTCACCTCCGGGCGGCCGGCATTCACCATCGGCTCGATGGTGAAGAACATGCCGGGCTTCAGCTCCGGCCCTTCGCCGCTGCGGCCGAAATGTAGCACGTTGGGCGCCTCGTGGAAGCGGCGGCCGATGCCGTGGCCGCAGAAATCGCGCACCACGCTGAAGCGGTTGGCCTCCACATAGGCCTGAATGGCGTGGCCGACATCGCCGAGCCTGGCCCCGGGCTTCACCGCCGCGATGCCGCGCAGCAGGGATTCGTGGGTCACCTCGATCAGCCGCCGCGCGCGGGTGGAGGGAGGGCCGGCGCAGTACATCCGGCTGCTGTCGCCGAACCAGCCGTCGAGGATGACGGTGACGTCGATATTGAGGATGTCGCCGGATTCGAGCTGCCGGTCGCCGGGAATGCCGTGGCAGACCACGTGGTTGATGGAGGTGCAGATCGACTTCGGATAGCCGCGATAGTTCAGCGGCGCCGGCACCGCGTTATGGGCGGTGATGAAGTCGTGGCACAGCCGGTCGAGCAGGCCCGTGGTCACGCCGGGGCGGACATGGTCGGTGATCATGTCCAGCGTCTCGGCGGCCAGCCGCCCGGCCTCGCGCATGCCGGCGAAATCGGCGGGCTGGTGAATGGTGATGCGTCTGGCGTCGCTGCCGCCGTCCATCATGGGTGCGCTCCGTCGGCCATGCCGTCAATCGAGCGAAGATGCGCAACCGCCGGTGGCGACGCAAGGCCCGCGCGCGCAGACCCGCTCAGCGGCTGGCGACCTGACCATTGTCGGGGCGGACCGGCTGGCAGGCCATCTTGCGCTTGGCCAGCGCCGCGCAGGCGTTTACCGCGTCGGACTGGCTCATGCCGGTGAGCTGGGCGCGGAAGGTGGTCTTGCGCTTGATGGTGACGCTCTCCACCCGGATGTCGCCGTCATTGGCGACGCGCCGCGCGGCGGCGGCGGCCTGGCGGGCGGCGTTCTCGGTGGCGAAGGCGCCGACCTGGACGGACCAGCGCGGCAACGTCTGCGGCCGGGGACGAGGGGGAAGCGCCGGGTTGGCGGCGCTGATCGGGGTGGCCTGGGCGGCGGGGATGAAGGCGGGGATGCGCAGCGAAGCGGTGGCCTGGCGGGCGGCGGGCACGTCCATCCGCTCGAACCCCTGGTCGAGCAGCGCGACCATGTGCAGGTCGCGCTCGCCGGCGCGCGCGGCGCCCATCACCACCCCCACCAGCCGCACGTTGCCGCGCACCGCCGAGGTGACGAGGTTGAAGCCGGAGGCGACGGTGTAGCCGGTCTTCAGCCCGTCCGCGCCGGGATAGCGCTCCAGCATGTGGTCGTGGCTGAAGATGGTGCGGTTGCGGAAGCGGAAGTTGGGCACGCTGAAATACTGGTATTGCTGCGGGAAATCGTAGATCAGCCGCCGCGCCAGGGTCGCCATGTCGCGCGCCGTGCTCACCTGGTCGGGGTCCGGCAGGCCGGAGGCGTTGTGGAACACGCTGCGGCTCATGCCCAGCGCGCGGGCGCGCAGGGTCATCATCTGGCCGAACCGGGTCTCGTCGCCGCCCAGCAGCTCGCCCAGCGCGGCCGCCGCGTCGTTGGCGGACAGGGTGACCATGCCCAGGATCGCCTCCTCCACCGTCAGCCGCGCGCCGGGGCGCACGCCCAGCTTGGTGGGGATCATGCTGGCGGCATGGGGCGAGATCGGCACCAGCTGGTCGAGCGTGATGCGGCGGTCGCGCAGCGCCTCGAACGCCATGTAGAGCGTCATCAGCTTGGTCAGGCTGGCGGGGTAGCGCGGCTCGTCCTGGTTGACGGCGGAGATGATGTTGCCGGACTGCGCCTCGATCACGATGGAGCTGTAGCGGGCGGAACCGATCTGCGCGCGCGCCGCTCCCCCGAGAAAACATAGGGCGAGGGCCATCAGGCCCAGCGCCGCGGGGCGAAAAAGGCGCCGTCCAGCGATCATGTCGGGTCGAACTCCAGAGCTGACGACGGAACTTTACCGGCCGCCGCCGTGACCTGTCCAGCCGAATGAGGGGTGAACGCGAGGTTTTTGAAAGGGTTAATGGCCGCTTTTACCGGATTTCGGGCCATCCTCCCCGTTTGCAACGCTGGGTTGCGTCAAATTTATGCTGCGTCGCACAAATTAATCGTTGACCCCCCGAACCGCACTTCGTATATCCGTCGTGCTGCACCGCAGCAAAGTGTTTCGACCACAAAAGTTTCGACCCCAGGCGCGGCGGCCCCTCGATGACGGGAAAAGCCAGCGACGGCGCGGGGGAAAGCGTCCAGGAGAGCAGTGCGATGGCGAAGAAAGTCAGCGAGACCCCGGCAGTCACCTCCGAGCCGGTTGAGGCGGTCCAGGCCGCCGCGAAAAAGGGCTACGACCAGTCGGTCGCGGCGCTGAAGGAAGGCGTCACCGGCGCGATGGCCGGGTTCGAGAAAACACAGATGGAAGCGAAAGCAAACATGGAAAAGGCGATGAAGACGGCTGAGGAGTTCGCCACCTTCGGGCAGGGCAACTTCGAGGCGGTGGTGAAGTCCGGCCAGATCTGGGCCGCCGGCGTGCAGGATCTCGGCAAGTCCTTCGCCGCGACCGCGCAGGCGCAGATGGACGCCGCCGTGTCCACCATGAAGGCCCTGGCCACCGTGAAGTCGGTGAAGGAAGCCTTCGAGCTGCAGTCCGCCCTGGCCCGCAGCTCGGTCGAGAGCATGATGGCCGAGACCGGCAAGCTGACCGACGCCTCGATGAAGCTGGCCGAGCAGGCCTTCGCCCCGATCACCGCCCGCGTCACGCTGGCGGCGGAGAAGTTCGGCCGCGCCGCCTGATCGGCGTCGGTCGACGTATCCTCCCGCAGGGCGGGAGGATCTGACGGAAGAGGCCCGGGATCCCCCCCTCCCGGGCCTCTGCTCGTTTGCGCGTCACGCATTGCCGCCACGTGATGCTGGATTTGCCGCGTTCGATGCCATATTCGTGCAACGGCCACGCGGGCCATCGCTGACGCCGGCCCGCCAGAACGAGCGACACGACATGAGCGAAGACGGTTTCCCCCGCGACGACAGGCACCCCGTCCGGCTGGCCGAAGGTGGCCGCAAGGACGAGGGCAATGGCGGCAGCACCCCCAATACCGGCGTGGTGGTCAAGGCGCGGCCCAAGACGCGCAAGCCCGCCATGTACAAGGTGCTGATGCTCAACGACGACTACACGCCGATGGAGTTCGTCGTTCACGTGCTGGAACGGTTCTTCCAGAAGAACCGCGATGAGGCCACCCGCATCATGCTGCACGTCCATCGCCGCGGCGTGGGCGTGTGCGGCGTGTTCACCTACGAGGTGGCCGAGACCAAGGTGACCCAGGTGATGGACCTGGCGCGCCAGAACCAGCACCCGCTGCAATGCACGATTGAGAAGGAATAGCGCGCCACACGCCGCTATCCCCGGGCCGCCCCGGTCATTCATCCGGGATCGGCCGGCCTATTGGCCGGGTTACCTTCTATTCATGCCCGAATTACGTCTGGATGGCAGAATTCGCTGGTGCGGCATCGCCGCCATCGGGGATGATCGCCGTCGCGCCGCCTGATGAACGCGGTGTGACTCGACACCATCTTCGTGGTGGTGCGCAATCATCCGGTGATGCCGGGTGAGGCACGCGGCCACGAACGAGCCGAGACCCTGACCTGAGGAGCGCCTTCGCATGCTGTCCCGCAATCTCGAACAGACGCTCCACCGCGCCCTGGCCCTCGCCGGCGACCGCAAGCACGAATACGCCACGCTGGAACACCTGCTGCTCGGCCTGTCCGACGACACCGACGCGGCCACCGTGCTGCGCGCCTGCGGCATCGACCTGGACAAGCTGCGCGCCGACCTCACCGAGTTCCTCGACAAGGACCTCGCCGGCCTGACCACCGACCGGCCGGGCGACCCCAAGCCCACCGCCGGCTTCCAGCGCGTGGTGCAGCGCGCCGCCATCCATGTGCAGTCCTCCGGCCGCGACGAGGTGACCGGGGCCAACGTGCTGGTCGCGCTGTTCAGCGAGCGCGAGAGCCACGCCGTCTATTTCCTGCAGAGCCAGGACATGACACGGCTCGACGCGGTCAACTTCATCAGCCATGGCATCGCCAAGACCCCCGGCCGCGGCCAGCCGCGCCCCGCCCAGGGCTCGGCGAACAATGAGGGTGGCGGGGACGTGGAACGCGAGGAGAAGCCGCGCGGGCGCGGCCAGGACGCGCTGTCGAACTACTGCGTCAACCTCAACAAGAAGGCGATGTCCGGCAAGATCGACCCGCTGATCGGCCGCGAGAACGAGATCGAGCGCACGATCCAGATCCTGTGCCGCCGCACCAAGAACAACCCGCTCTATGTCGGCGACCCCGGCGTGGGCAAGACCGCCATCGCCGAGGGCCTGGCCAAGCGCATCGTGGAAGGCGACGTGCCCGAGGTGCTGGCCAAATCGACCATCTTCTCGCTCGACATGGGCGCGCTGCTGGCTGGCACCCGCTACCGCGGCGATTTCGAGGAGCGGCTGAAGGCGGTGGTGACGGAGCTGGAGGCCCAGCAGGGCGCCATCCTGTTCATCGACGAAATCCACACGGTGATCGGCGCCGGCGCCACCAGCGGCGGGGCGATGGACGCCTCCAACCTGCTCAAGCCGGCGCTGGCCTCCGGCACGCTGCGCTGCATCGGCAGCACCACCTACAAGGAATACCGCAACTATTTCGAGAAGGATCGCGCCCTGGTCCGCCGCTTCCAGAAGATCGACGTGAACGAGCCGTCGCTGGAGGACGCGGTGAAGATCCTGCGCGGGCTGAAGGCCAATTACGAGAAGCACCACAAGGTGCGCTACACCGACGAGGCGATCCGCGGCGCGGTGGAGCTGGCGGCCAAATACATCCACGACCGCAAGCTGCCGGACAAGGCGATCGACGTGATCGACGAGGTCGGCGCCAGCCGCATGCTGCTGCCCGAGACCAAGCGCCGCAAGACTGTGACCCTGCGCGATGTGGAGGAGATCGTCGCCAAGATCGCGCGCATCCCCCCCAAATCCGTCTCCGCCGACGACAAGGAGACGCTGCGCAACCTGGAACGCGACCTGCGCTCCATGGTGTTCGGCCAGGATCGCGCGATCGAGGCGCTGGCCGCGGCGATCAAGCTGTCGCGCGCCGGGCTGCGCGAGGTGGAGAAGCCGATCGGCAACTACCTGTTCAGCGGCCCCACCGGCGTGGGCAAGACCGAGGTGGCGCGCCAGCTCGCGAGCACGCTGGGCATCGAGCTGATCCGCTTCGACATGAGCGAATACATGGAGCGCCACAGCGTCTCCCGCCTGATCGGCGCGCCGCCCGGCTATGTCGGCTTCGACCAGGGCGGCATGCTGACCGACGCGGTGGACCAGCACCCGCATTGCGTGCTGCTGCTCGACGAGATCGAGAAGGCCCATCCCGATCTGTTCAACATCCTGCTGCAGGTGATGGACCACGGGAAGCTGACCGACCACAACGGCAAGGTGGTTGATTTCCGCAACGTCATCCTCATCATGACCACCAATGCCGGGGCCGCCGACATGGCCAAGGAAGCCATCGGCTTCGGTCGAGAGGCGCGGGTGGGCGAGGACGAGGACGCGGTGAAGCGCATGTTCACCCCGGAATTCCGCAACCGGCTGGACGCGGTGATCCCCTTCGCCAACCTCACGCCCGAAGTGGTGGGCCGCGTGGTGGAGAAGTTCGTCATGCAGCTGGAGGCGCAGCTCGCCGACCGCAACGTGACGATCGAGCTGTCCTCCGCCGCCAAGGAATGGCTGGCCGAGCGCGGCTACGACCGTCTCTATGGCGCCCGCCCGCTGGCCCGCGTGATCCAGGAGCACATCAAGAAGCCGCTGGCCGAGGAGCTGCTGTTCGGCCGGCTGACCAAGGGCGGGGCGGTGAAGGTGACGCTGGCCGACGGCAAGCTCGCCTTCGAGTTCATCGAGGCGGCCCCGCCGGCCCTGCCGCGGCCGGAGGGCGACGAGGGCGGGCTGGAGCGCGAGCCGGAGAGCGTGGAGTAGCGC
>CAMFLK010000058.1 GCA_945957135.1 uncultured Rhodospirillales bacterium | reverse complement strand
GGCACGCTTCGCTCAAGAGCCTTGACCTCGTCTGCGCGCGGCGCCTTCGGGAAGTCAGGCCGGGCCGGAGAAACGGCCCCTTTCAGCCGACCAGAGAAACGGGAGGAAGATGAGGCTCACTTCCGCCCCTTCTTCGCATGCAGGCTCTGGCTTCGTTGCGGGGGCCGGGGTCAAGGCCCTTGAGCGTCAAGGCCCTTGAGCGAAGCGTGCCTTGACCCCGGCCCCCGCAACGCAAGCACAATCATGGATGCGAAGAAGGAGCCCCGGCAACGCGGCTACAGGTATTTCCCGCGTTCCATGATTTCCAGCGTGTATTCTTTATAGCTCATCCCCAGCTCCTCTGCCCGCTCGAGCCGGCGCAGGGCGATTTCGCGCGGTGCCTTCCACGCCTTCTTGTGCGCCCGCCGCCAGCACCAGTGGCGCCAGGACGTGGCGCCGGGATCGGGGTCGTCGTCGTCAAGCGGCGGACCGCCGTTATGGCCGGTGGCGGGGAGAGACTCCAAGGGACCTGCCTCGTGCTGCGCGAGCGCGAGGGTAGAGCGGGCGCGCGAATTCCGTCCATCTGAGAGTTGTTTCGATGTCGCTTCGGGGCTGGGCAAGGGCGGCAAGTCGTGGCGTGATGCGCGGATGAAGATCATCGTCATCGGCGCCGGCATCGTCGGCATGGCGACGGCCTGGTGGCTGGCGCAGGATGGCCACGCGGTCACCGTGGTCGATCGCGAGACCGCCCCCGGCCGCGGCACCAGCTTCGCCAATGGCGCCCAGCTCTCCTACAGCTATGTCGCGCCGATGGCCTCGCCTTCCGTGCTGCGCAGCCTGCCGAAATGGCTGCTGAAGGCGGACAGCCCCGTGCGCTTCGTGCCCAGCGCCGACCCCGCGCAATGGCGCTGGATCGCGCAGTTCCTGGCCGCCTGCCGCGCCGGGCCGGGGGCGGAGGCCACGGCGAAGCTGCTGGCGCTGGCCGCCCACAGCCGGGCGATGCTGCACGAGATGATGGCGCGCACGAATGTGGACTTCCATCACCGGCCCAACGGCAAGCTGGTGGTGCAGTCCTCCCGCGCCGGCATGGACGACGCGGTGGCCCAGATGCGCCTGCAGGCCCCGCTGGGCAGCGAGCAGCACGCGCTGACCGCCACCGAATGCATCGCGCTCGAGCCGGCCCTGGCCTCCATCGCCGACCGGCTGGTGGGCGGCATCCACACGCCTTCCGAGGAGGTGGGGGATTGCCGGATGCTGTGCGAGGAGCTGCACCGCGTGCTCGCCGGCCAGGTGCGCTTCCTGCTGGGCACGGAGATCACCCGCATCGCCGTGGAAGCCGGGCGGGTGCGCGGGCTGGAGACGGCGGCCGGCCCGCTGGAGGCGGAGCTGTACGTGCTGGCCGCCGGCGTGGGCAGCCGGGTGCTGGCGCGCGGCACCGGCGTGCCCGTGCCCATCCAGCCGATCCGCGGCTATTCCATCACCGCGCGGGTGCGCGACGCCAACACCGCGCCAGTGCGCAGCATCACCGACATCCACCGCAAGACCGTCTATGCGCCGCTGGCCGACAGCGTGCGGGTGGCGGGCTTCGCCGAAATCACCGGCGCGGGCGCGGAATTGCGGCCCGGGCGGATCGCCGCGCTGAAGGACAATCTGGAAGCGACCTTCCCCGGCGTGTGCGACCTGGCCGAGCTGTCCCCCTGGTCCGGCCTGCGCCCGGCCACGCCCACCGACCTGCCGGTGATCGGCCGCTCGCGCCTCGGCAACCTGATGGTGAACATGGGCCAGGGCTCGCTGGGCTTCACGCTGGCCGCCGGCAGCGCCCGGCTGCTGGCCGACCAGATCGCCGGCCGCCCGCCCGCGGTGGTCGCGGCGCATTACGCCCCGCGCGGGTAGCGGCGGAACCATCGCCCCCGCCCGGCGGTTCGCGGGGGATGCAGCGTGTCACCGACCATGACCTCGCCGGCAGCGTCGCCCGGCAATTGCCGCAGGCGGCGGAGGACGACGCGTTCCCCACCGAAGGGGTGGAGGGGCTGCGCCGGCTCGGCCTGCTGCACGCGCCGATGCCCCTCGCGCTCGGCGGCAGCGGGTGGGCGACGGCCACCGGCTGCTCCGCCCCCCTGGCGGCGCTGCTGCATGCGCTCGGCGCGCGCGATGCGGCGCTGGGACGGGTGTACGAGGCGCATGTCAACGCGCTGCGCCTGGCCTGCCTGTTCGCCACACCCGGCCAGCTCGCTTGGCTTGCCCGCCGTACCGCGCGTGGGACGCTGTTCGGGCTGTGGGTCGCCCCCGCCGCCGATCCGGCCCGGCTGATCGGCGCGACCCTGGCCGGCGAGAAAGGCTGCTGCAGCGCGGCCGGCCACGCGCAGGGCGCGCTGGTGACGGCGGCCGACGAAGCGGGCCAGGAGCGTATGCTGCTGCTCGATCTCGCCGATGCCAACCACGCCGTGCTGCCCGGCCCCGATCTCGCGGGCCTGCGCGCCAGCGCCACGCGCCGCGTGCGGTTCGACACGGCGGTGACCGAGGCGGCGCTGCTCGGCGAGCCCGGCGACTACACCGCCGAGCCGGAATTCAGCACCGGCGCCTGGCGCACCAGCGCGGTGCTGGCCGGCGCGGTGCAGGGCATGGTGGACGAGGCGGTGCGCCAGCTCGTCGCGCGCGGCCGGCACGACGATCCCCACCAGGGCGAGCGCATCGGCCGCATGCTGATCGCCGCCCGCTCCGCCCGGCTATGGGTGGAGCAGGTGGTGCGCATGCTCGACGCGCCCGGTGCCGACCCCGCTGACGCCGCCGCCTGGGTGGGCCTTGCCCGCGCGGCGGGAGAAAATGCGGCCTATGACGCCATCGCCCTGGTCCAGCGCAGCCTGGGCCTCGCGGCGGTGATGCGCGGCAACCGGCTGGAGCGCCAGGCGCGCGACCTCGCCACCTATCTGCGCCAGCCGGCCGGCGATGCCGCGCTGCTCGGCGCGGCCGGCTGGTTCGCGGCCAATCCAGCCCCATGAACGCCGGCGAGGCGCTGGCGCGCATGGCGGCGCTGCCGGAGACGTCCGCGCGGGAGCTGCTGCGCGATGGCCGCCCCCTGATCCTCGCGCCGCATCCGGACGACGAGGTGCTGGGCTGCGGCGGCCTGATCGCGGCCCTCTGCGCCGCGGGCATGCCCCCTGCCGTCGCCTTCGTCACGGACGGCGCGGGGTCGCATCCGCGATCGCGCCAGTGGCCCGGCCCGCGTCTCGCCGCGTTGCGCGAGGCGGAGGCACGCCAGGCCGCCGCCGTGCTGGGACTTCCGGCCGCCCATCTGCATTTCCTGCGATTCCCGGACACGCGCGCCCCCGCCGCCGGGTCCGCGCTGGCGGAGGCGGCGGAGCATGTGGCGGGGCTGGCGGCGCGGACCGGCGCCACCGCCCTGCTTGCCAGTTGGGGCAGCGATCCGCATTGCGACCACGCAGCCACCCACGCCATCGCCGCGCGGGCCGCCGCGCGATCCGGCCTGCGCCACCTGTCCTATCCCGTCTGGGGGTGGACCTTGCCGGCGGGGCAGCCCCTTGGCGCGATCGGCATCGCCGGCTTCCGCCTTCCCGTGGGCCGGCACATGCGGGTGAAGCTGCGCGCGTTGCGCGCCCACGCCTCCCAGCTCGGCGGCGTGGTGACCGACGACCCCACCGGCTTCCGCCTGACCGCGCGGGTGCTGCGCCGGATGCTCAGGCCATACGAGACGTTCCTGGAAAACCCGTGACCGCGGCTGACCATTTCGACGCGCTGTACCGCGCCGATGCCGACCCATGGCGCTACGGCAGCTCCGCCTACGAGCAGGCGAAATACCGCGCCACCCTCGCCGCCCTGCCGCGCCCGCGCTTCGCCCGCGCGCTGGAGGTGGGCTGCTCGGTCGGCGTGCTGACCCGGCACCTGGCGCGGATGAGCGGCGCGCTGCTCGCGGTCGATGTCAGCGCCGTCGCCCTGGACCTCGCGCGCCGGCGATGCGCCGATCTGGGCCATGTCGCCTTCGCGAGGATGCGCGTCCCCGCGCAATGGCCGCGCGGCCGGTTCGATCTCTGCGTGCTGTCGGAAATGCTCTACTATCTCAGCGACGGCGAAAGCGCGGTGCTGGCCCGCCGCCTGCCGCGCGCGATGGGGCCGGGCGGAGTGCTGGTGATGGTCAATTGGCGCGGGCTCACCGGCACGGATTGCACCGGCGAGCGCGCCGCGCGGCGCCTGTGCCGCGCGCTCGCCGGGCCGTTCCTCACGCGGGAATCGCGGCGGGCCCAGGGCTACCGGCTGGATGTGCTGATCCGCCGAGCCGGGCCAGGATCTGCCGCGCCCGGGTGATCTCCGCCTCCGCCGCCCCGGCGGCCACGCGGTGATGTTGCAGAACAGGACTGCACGATTCGATATCCGCCCAGGCCTCGCCGAGATAGCGGCGCGCCAGGCAGGCATCCACCATTCCCGGGGGAACCGACGCCGCGACGCTGAAGCCACGCAACGCGGCGGGCGAGGCGGCGTGGCGCAGCCGGCGCAGCAGCGCCCGCAGCCGCGCCCGCCGCGCCCGGTCGGCGGCCGGCTCCAGCCGGTCGTCCAGCCAGGCATCGGGCATCGACAGGCGGCGGCGGATGGTGTCGGCCATGCCACCCTCCGCGCGCCCGAACAGCCGGCCGGACACGGTGACGGCGATGTCCGGCGCGTGGCGGATGCGCGCGTCCACCCGGCGCAGGGCGGCGAAGAAGGCACGATCCTCGCCCAGCCGCACCGGCGGAATGCCGCCGGCCCGGCGATACAGCGGCGCGGTCACCGCGATGCTCGCGCCGGAATGTTCGGTGTGGCGCGGCCAGGGATCGGCCGGGTCGGGGTCCAGCCGCGTGTCGATCTCGTCGAGCAGGTCGCCGAGCTGGCCGGCGCGCGCCTCGTCGGCCACCAGCTTGCCGGGCAGGCGCGCGGCATCGGCGGCGGCCATCTCGGCCCGGCCGGCCACCGCGTCGGCGCCCGCCGCGATGGCCGCGAGATTGGCGGACAGCCAGTCGGGCGGCAGTACCGTGTCGGCATCGGTGGTGAACAGCACGCCGTCCTCCGCCGCCATCGCCGCCGCGAGATCGAGCGCCTGCCGCCGCGCCGTGCCGGCATGGGCGCGATCGGGTGGCAGGATGACGTGGCGCAGGTGCAGGTCCAGCTCCACGGCGTGGGCACCGGCCACGAGGCCGCTGGCATCGGTGCAGTTGTTCAACAGCGCCACCACGCGAAACGGCGCCGCCACGTCCTGGCGCGCGAGCGAGGCGAGGCAGGCGCCGATATGCGCCTCCTCGTTGTGCACGGGTATGGCCACCACGAGCCGCGAGTCCGTCGCCATCCGTTTGCCCATCGCCTGCTCCGCTCGCTGGCACCTGCCGGGCCAATGCCGCGCGGGCGCGGCGGTTCCCGGCCGCTGGGAAAGACGAAACTTCCAGTCCTGTCGTGGATTTCATCCGTGGAAGCCGGCCGTCGGCCGGCCCTGCAGAAGGAGACGGCGATGACCGCCAAACGCCCCGCCACCGCCACCGACCGCAACGCGCGCAAGGTGGCGCGCGCCAAGCCCGTGCCGCATCCGGACCCGCAGGGCACCGCGCCCGCGGCGATCGCGGCGCATGACGAGCCCAAGGGCCAGCCGAATTCCGATCGCCACCGCATGGAAACCGTCGTCGCCAAGACCGGCAAGCCATGAAAAAACCCCCGCCGGCAGGCGGGGGTTTCCTTCATCGGGCCCGTCCGGTCAGAGCCGGGTCGGCCGGTCCGGCGGCAGCATGCCCGGCGCCACGGATGGCGGCACGTAGTCGCCCGGCTCGAAGCGCTGCCAGCCATTCGCGCGGTAGTCGCGGCCGCGCGCGCCGAGATCGGCGGGGCTGTGGCTGTTGAGGATGCGGTCCGCCTCGATCTCGCGTGCGTCCGACACCCGCACGGTCACCAGCGATCCGCCGCGCCGCACGCTTTCCGCATAGACATTGGCATCGTCCTCGCTGACCCCTTCGCCGGTCAGCGCGCCGATCAGCCCCCCGGTGGCGCCGCCGGCCACCGCGCCCGCCGCGGCGCCGGCCGCGGTGGCGGCGAGCCAGCCGGCGGCGACGATGGGGCCGACGCCGGGAATGGCGAGCAGGCCGAGCCCGGCCAGCAGGCCGGCCCCGGCCCCCACCACGCCGCCGACCTCGGCGCCGGTGGCGGCATCCGCCCCGGCTTCGGTGGCGCGCGTGGATTCCAGCGTGCCGTCATTGGCGAAGATGCTGATATCCGTGTCGGAAATCCCGGCCTTCTTCAGGTCGCGCACGGCGGCATAGGCGTCGTCGGCATCGTCGTACAGCCGCGTGAGAGTGCGGGTCATTGGATTTTCTCCTGATATTGTCGGGAAGGAACGCGACGCGGTGTCAGGCGCGCCGCCGCCGGCCAGGCCGGCGCATCACTGGACGAAGACGTTGCCCTTGTAGTCGAGCGCCACCTTCACGCTGGCCGTGCCGCGCATGGCCTGGCCGCGCCAGATGCCGTGCTCATCCTTCTTCAGCCCGGAAACGTTGCTGACGCCGTCACGCTCGATGCGCGAACGCGCCTGCGCCTCGGTGAAGCTGTTGGAGCCGGGCAGCGGGGCGGCGGGCTTCGCCTCGGTGGTCATCGGCCGCGCCGGGGCGGTCGGCGTGGTCGCCGTCACCGGCGGGGTGGCCATCGCGGGTGGCGGCGCGGTGGGAGCGGAGGTGGGCGGCTGGCTGGTCTGCGCCATGGCGACGCCGCCTGCGAGCAGCAGCACCTGGGCGACGATGAGTGTGCGCATCTTCGATCCTTTTCCGTCTGGCGTGTTGTCCCTGTCCGCGCAATGTCCGCGCGGGCCAGGGGTTCCAGTCGGAAAAGAGCGAGTTGCCGGGCGGAACGTTCAGGACAGGTGATGAACCGGCGCCAGCCCGTACACCGGGGTCGGCACCCCCTCCATCCGCGCCTTGATCTGCAGCGCGAGATACAGCGAGTAGTGGCGCGACTGCGCGAGGTTGCCGCCGTGGAACCACAGCCCGTCCTGCTGCGTCGGCTTCCACATGTTGCGCAGCTCGCCCTCCCACGGGCCGGGATCCTTGCGCGTGCCGGAGCCGAGGCCCCAGCACTTGCCCACCTTGTCCGCCACCTCCTGCGAAATCAGCTGCGCCGCCCAGCCATTCATCGAGCCATAGCCGGTGGCGTACACCACCAGGTCGGCCGGGAGTTCGCTGCCGTCGCTCAGCACCACCCCGTCGCGCGACAGCCGCGCGACGTCCACGCCGCTGCGCAGCCCGATCTGCCCGCTCGCCACCAGGTCGGACGCGCCGACATCGATGTAGTAGCCCGAGCCGCGGCGCAGATATTTCAGCGACAGGCCGGAATCGTCGTCGCCGAAATCGAGCAGGAAGCCCGCGGCGCGCAGCCGGTCATAGTAATCCTTGTCGCGCGCCTGCACATCCCGCCAGACGGGAATGTGGAATTGCGGCAGCAGCCGGTAGGGCAGGGCGGCGACCGTGAGGTCGGCGCGTTCGGTGGAGAGTCCGGCCTGCGCGGCCTGTTCGGAATAGACGCCGGCATCGCCCATGGCGCGCAGCGTGGTGGCCCGCGCCACCAGGGTGGAGGAGCGCTGCACCATCGTCACCCGCGCGTCGTGCTCCCACAGATCGGCGGCGATGTCGTGGGCGGAGTTGTTGGCGCCGATCACCACGCAATTCCTGCCGGCGAATCCCTCGCCGCCCTGGTGGTGGCTGGAATGGTGCTGGATGCCGCTGAAGCTTTCCATGCCCGGAATGTCCGGCAGCACCGGCACGCCGGACATGCCCGTGGCGAGCACGAGATGCGCGGGCCGCAGCGTGAGCGTCTGGCCGTCGCGGCGCACCAGCACCTCCCACCGCCCGGCCGCGTCGTCGTATTGGGCGCGCTCGCATTCGGTGCCGCCCCAATAGGGCAGCTCCATGATGCGGGTGTACATCTCCAGCCAGTCGGCGATCTTGTCCTTGGGCGTATAGACCGGCCAGTGCGCGGGGAAGGGCAGGTAGGGCAGGTGGTCGTACCACACCGCGTCGTGCAGGCAGAGCGACTTGTAGCGCCGGCGCCAGGCATCGCCCGGCCGGTCCAGCCGGTCGATGATCAGCGCGGGCACGCCCAGCTGGCGCATGCGCGCGCCCAGCGCGATGCCGCCCTGGCCGCCGCCGACGATGAGGCAATAGGGCTGGCGCGTGAGGCCGAGGCTGGCCTCCTCCTCCCGCCGGCCGTCGAGCCAGGTGCGGCGGCCCTTGATGGCGCCGTATTCCACGCCTTCCGGCCGGGTGAAGTTGCGCCTCTCCTCGAAGCCTTTCAGCTCGGTCAGCGCCGTCAGCAGCGTCCAGCACCGCCCGTCGCGCAGGCGCAGATGGCCGGTGCCACGGCCGGTTGCGGTCTCGAAGGTGAACCACGCCTCGTCGCCGGCGCCATCGCCCTCGACGGTCCAGCCGGTGGGCCGGGTGTGCGCCAGCGTGGCCGCCAGCAGCCCGGCCACGCCGTCATGCCCTTCCACCGTCAGCAGGTTCCAGGTGAAGGCGGTGAGGTCGCGCCAGAAGCAGTCGGGCGCGAACAGCGCGGTGGCGGCCGCGGCGTCACCCGCTTCGAGGCAGGCGGCGAAACGAAGCGAGAGCGGACAAGCGAAGAATGGAAAGACGTGAGCCCCTCGGTTCCTGTTCGCCTGAGAGGGTCCTTCAGGCCGCCGCCGCCAGTTTCACGCCGATCCCGTCGAAGGCGGCGAACAGGCGTTGGGAAGTGGCGGCGTCCAGCTTCATGTGCGGCGGGCGCTGCTCATTCCAGGCGGGGTTGCCGGTGTTGCGCGCCACCAGCGCCTTCAACCCGGGGATCAGGGCCACGGAGGTCACCGCCTTGCGGATCGCCGCCAGCGTCACCTGCGCCTGCCGGCCCGCCTCGGTTCCCGCCTGGGCATAGACCTGGGCGCTGACCGCACAGCCGACATTGGACGCGGCGGTGATGCAGCCGGCACCGCCGGCTTCCAGCAGGTCGAACAGCGCGCCGTCATCGCCGCAATAGACCTCGAATCCGTCCTTGGCGAAGGCATCGACATAGCTCTTGGTGTTCGCGAAATCCCCGCTGCTGTCCTTGATCCCCTTCACCTTGCCGGGATAGGCGGCGAGCAGCCGGGCGATCAGCGCCACCGTGAAGGGCACCGCGGACTGCGCCGGGAAATGATAGAGGTAGAGCTTGATGTCGCCGCCCACCCGCTCGATCACCTCGGAGAAATAGGCGAACAGCCCGTCTTCGGAGGGGTTCTTGTAGAAGAAGGGCGGCAGCAGCAGCGCGCCGCGGCAGCCCAGCTCGGCGGCGCGGCGCGTGAGCAGCACCGTGTCGGTCAGTGCCGGCGTGCCGGTGCCGGGCAGCATCACCGCGGGGGAAATGCCGCGCTCGGCCAGCCCCTCCATCAGGGCCAGTCGTTCGGAAATGCCGATGCTGTTGGCCTCGCCGGTGGTGCCCAGCACGCCCAGCCCGTTGCAGCCATTGGCCAGCAGCCAGCGCGAATGGGCGGCCATGCGGTCGAGATCGACCGACAGGTCGGCGTTCATCGCCGTCAGCACGGCGGCGTTCACGCCGCCGAACAGGGCATCGCGCATCATGGCGTCTTTTCCTTGGCTGGCTGGCGGGCGCGCGGCGTGCGGCCCGGCCAGGCGGTGATGTGGTGTTCCAGCGGCCCGGCCTCGCGTTCGCTGACGGCCCGGCCGCGCACGGAAATCCCGGCCTCGTGCACCGTCTCGGCGCGGCCGGAGACCAGCGGGTGCCACCAGGCGAGGTCCTTGCCCTCGTGCAGCCGGCGATAGGCGCAGGTGGGGGGCAGCCAGTCGATGTCGCGCAGCGATTGCGCGGTCAGCGTCTCGCAATCCGGCACGCGGCGGCGGCGATGGCGGTAATCCGAACAGCGGGCGGTGCCGAGGTCGAGCAGGTGGCAGGCGACATTGGTGAAGGACAGCGCGCCGCTGCCCTCGTGCCGCAGCTTGTGCAGGCAGCAGCGGCCGCAGCCGTCGCAGAGGGATTCCCATTCCTCGGCGGACATCTCCGCGAGGCGCTTGGTCTTCCAGAACGGTTCGGGGCCGGGCATGCGCCGACCGTACTCCGCGCCGCGGACGAAGGCGAATCAGCCCTTTCGGTTCAGCCGGGGGAAGCGGCGAACTTGGCGAGCATTTCGCGCAGCGGCTCGGCGCCGGGGTTCTGGCCCTGGCGCTCGATGATGATCTGCGCCGGCGCCAGCGGCTTGCCGTAATAGATCTGGTTCCACTCGCTGCGGTTGTCGAGCACGCTGCCTTCCAGCGAGATGCCGGCGAACAGGCCGCGCGTCTGGGAGAAGGCGACGATGTCGGCATGGAAGGCCGCGGTGGTCGCCCCGCCCACCCCGGCGCCGACGGTGGCGACGGCGATCGAGGCGTCGGCCCCGAACTTGAACTGGCTGTCCATCAGCGCCTTCAGCCCCTTCTCGGTCAGCACGATCAGCAGCAGCTGGCTGTCCTGCACGCCGATCTGCAGGCCGATGCTGCCGCTGCCCATGCCGTAGAAGGCCGGGCTGGTCCAGCCCTGCGGCCCATTGCCGACCAGCACGCAGCTGCCGCCCTGGCCGCCGAGGATGAAGCCGGCCTTGAACACGCGCGGGCAGACCATCACCGCCTTGGCGTCCTTCAGCAGCTTGCGCGCCTCGGAGTTGTTGTTGCCGGAGAACATCTCCTGCACGGTCAGCGTCGCGCGATCGACCAGCGCCTGCTGCTCGGTCTGCGCCCGCGCGGCCCCCGACAGGCCGGCCAGCAGGACGATGACGGCGGCGAGAAGTCGGAACATGGAAGCCTCCCAGCGGATAGCGGCGCGGGGAGAGTGTGCTGACAAGCCCTTAGGAAGCAAGCTTGAAGCGTTGTGGAAGAAAATGGGGGGCGAGCTCCTTCGCATTTATGATTGTGCTTGCGTTGCGGAAGACGGCTTCGTGGGCATGCTTCGCTCAAGGGCCTTGACCCCGTCCCCCGCAACGAAGCAAGGGCCACGCAGGCAAAGCCTGCGGGACATGCGAAGAAGGGACGGATATGAGCCCTATCCAGCTTTCTTGTCAGCCCAGCGGATACTCCACCTCCGCCGTATAGACCGACGCCTCCTTGCCGAGCTGCGAGCTGAACAGCGTGAAATGCTCCACCGCGAAGGGCGCGGTGCGGAACAGGTTGCGGGCCTGCACGAAGGCGGCGAGCCGGGCTTCCATGGCGTTGTCCAGCCGCGCCAGCGTCACATGCGGCACGAAGCGGCGGCGCTCCGGCGGCAGGCCGGCGCGTTGCAGCGCGGTCTCGATCTTGCCCTGGAGATGGTCGAGCGGGGGGCTGCGCTCCACCCCGGCATACAGCGCCATCGGCCGCCCCGCCTTGTCGAACGTGCCGACGCCGGACAAGGCGAGCTTGAAGGCGCGCCCGCGCAGGGCGGCCAGGGCATGGTCGATATCCTCGGCGCGTGGGGGTGCCACCTCGCCGATGAAGCGCAAGGTGAGGTGGTAGTTCTCCACCGGCACCCAGCGCGCCCCGGCAATGCCCACGGCGAGGCCGGCGAGCTGCTCGCGCACCTCCCAGGGCAGATCGAGGGCGACGAAAAGCCTCATTTCGGCGCCGCCTGATCGAGCAGCCGGTCCACCAGCGGCAGGATGCGCGCGACGATGCGGCGCACCCCCTCCGGGTTCGGGTGCATGCGGTCCGCCTGGTTCAGCGCGGGGTCGCCGGCCACGCCCTCGAGGAAGAACGGGTCGAAGATCAGGCCGGGGCGGGTGGCCAGCCGGTCGAACACCGCGCGATAGGCCTGGCCGTATTCCGCGCCGAGATTGGGCGGCGCGTACATCCCGGTCAGCAGCACGGGAATGCGCTTCGCCGCCAGCGCGTCGAGAATGGCGGCGAGATTGGCCTCCATCTGCGCCGGGTCCTGGCCACGCAGCCCGTCATTGGCGCCGAGCGCGACGATCGCCGCGTCCGCCCCGTCGCCCAGCGCCCAATCGAGCCGGGCGCGGCCGCCCGTGGTGGTGTCGCCGGAGACCGCGCCGTCGAGCAGCTTCACCTCCCGCCCCTGGGCGGCCAACGCGGCGGCGAGGCGGGCCTGGAACCCGTCCGGCGCGGCCAGCCCGTACCCGGCGGTGAGGGAATCGCCGAGGATCAGCAGCCGGATCGGGGCGGCCTGGGCGGTGGCGAACATGACAAACAGGCAAGCCAGCACGATCGCCGCTTCCCGCGCCCGCTGAACAACGCCATATCCTCGGCCCATGGACGCCATCGCATTCTCCTCAGCCCAGGCTTCGGCCCGGGCCGAGCACGCCGCCCCCCTCGTGCAGGTGCGGGGGCTGGAACTGACCGTGCCTTCGGCCGCGGGGCCGGTCAACATCCTCCGCGGCCTCGACCTGGACATCGCCGCCGGCGAGGCGGTGGGCATGGTCGGCCCCTCCGGCTCGGGCAAGACCAGCCTGCTGATGGTGCTCGCCGGGCTGGAAGCGGCCAGCGCCGGCAGCGTGCGCCTCGCCGGCCAGGAACTCACGTCGCTGGATGAAGACGCGCTGGCCCGGCTGCGGCGGGACCGGGTGGGCATCGTGTTCCAGGCCTTCCACCTCATCCCCGGCATGACCGCGCTGGAGAACGTCGCCGTGCCGCTGGAGCTGGCCGGCGATCCCGACGCCATGGACAAGGCGCGCGCCGGCCTCGCCGCCGTCGGCCTGTCGCACCGGCTGACCCACCTGCCCGGCCAGCTCTCGGGCGGCGAGCAGCAGCGCGTGGCCCTCGCCCGCGCCTTCGCCCCCGCGCCGTCCTTGCTGCTGGCCGACGAACCCACCGGCAATCTCGACGGCGCCACGGGCACGGCGGTGATGGAGCTGCTGTTCGCCCTGCGCGCCCGGCACGGCACCGCGCTGCTGCTGATCACCCACGACCCCGCTTTGGCCGCGCGCTGCGACCGCATCCTGCGCATCGCCGACGGGCGTCTGTCGGACTCCGCGTGAAGCTCGCCTGGCGCCTCGCCCGCCGGGAGTTGCGCACCGCCTCGCGCGGCCTGCGCATCGTGCTGGCCTGCCTCGCCCTCGGCGTCGCCGCCATCGCCGCGGTGGGGTCGCTGCGCGCGGGGGTGGAGCGCGGCATGGCGGCGGACGGGGCGCGCATCCTCGGCGGCGATATCGACATCCAGGGCGGCGCCCAGCCGCTGCCGGACGCGCTGCGCGACTGGCTGCGGGCGCGCGGCGCGCGGATTTCGGATGTGGTGACCATGCGCTCGATGCTCGTCGCCCCCTCCGGCGAGCGGGTGCTGGTGGAGCTGAAGGCGGTGGACGGCGCCTGGCCGCTGGTCGGCCGCGCCGGCTTCGACCCGCCGGGCGTGCGGCTCGATGCACGGGACGGCGTGTCCGGCCTCGCCGTGGAGCCGCTGCTGAAGGAACGGCTTGGCGTTCACGCCGGCGACCGGCTGCGCCTGGGCAACGCCACGCTCGAGCTGCGCGGCGCCCTGACCGGCGAGCCCGATCGCGTCGCCAGCCCCTCCATCTTCGGCCCGCGCGCGCTGATCCCGCTCGCCGCCCTGCCGTCCACCGGGCTGATCCAGCCCGGCGCCCTGGTGGAATACCATCTGCGCGCCGTGCCGCCACCGGGCACCGATATCCCCACGCTGCTGCGCGACCTGCGCGCCCAGTTCGGCGAGCAGGGCTGGCGGCTGCGCGACGCGCGGGACGCGGCGCCGGCGGTGCGCCAGTTCCTCGACCGGACGGCGCTGTTCATGACGCTGGTGGGGCTGACCTCGCTGCTGGTGGGCGGCATCGGCGTGGCCAACGGCGTGTCCGCCTGGCTGGCGGCGCGGGCCCGCAGCATCGCGACCCTGCGCTGCCTCGGCGCCTCCGCCCGGCTGGTCTTCGCGGTGGTGCTGATCCAGGTCGGCGTGCTGGCCGGGCTGGGCATCGTCATCGGGCTGGTGGCCGGGGCGGCGCTGCCGGCGCTGGGCGGCGGGATGCTCGCGAACCTGCTGCCGGTGCCGCCGCAATCCGGCCTCTACCCCGTGCCCCTGGCGCTGGCCGCCCTCTACGGGCTGCTGACCGCCGGCAGCTTCGCGCTGATGCCGCTGGCGCGGGCCATGCGCATTCCCGCCGCCGCCCTGTTCCGCGACAGCTTCGCGCCGGTTCGGGGGCGCGGCGCCTCGCGCGGCGTGATGCTGGCCAATGCGCTGCTGGTGATCGCCCTGGTGGCGGTGACGGTGGCGGCGGCGGAGGAGCGGCATTTCGCGCTCTATTTCTGCGCCGGCGCCGCGGCCACGCTGCTGGTCTTCCGCCTGGGCGCCTGGGGGCTGATGGTCGCCGCCCGTCGCGCGCCGCATGGCGGCCGGGCCTGGCTGCGGCTCGGCCTCGCCAATCTCTACCGGCCCGGCGCGCCGACGCCGCTGCTGCTGGTCTCCGTCGGGCTCGGCCTGTCCACCCTCGCCGCCGTCGCGCTGATCGAGGGCAATGTCCGCCGCCAAGTGGCCGAACAGCTGCCCGCCGCCGCCCCCAGCTTCTTCTTCATCGACATCCAGAACGACCAGATGCCCCGCTTCCGCGACATCCTCGCCGCCCAGCCCGGGGTGCGCGAGATGAACGAGGTGCCCAGCCTGCGCGCCCGCGTGGTGGCGGTGAACGGCGTGCCGGCCGACCGCATGGTGGTCAGCCCGGACAGCGCCTGGGCGCTGCGCGGCGATCGCGGCCTGACCTATGCCGCCGCCATGCCCCAGGGCACCCGCCTCGTCGCCGGCCAGTGGTGGCCCGCGGACTACGACGGCCCGCCGCTGGTCTCCTTCGACGCGGCGCTGGCCCGCGGCTGGGGCGTGCATCTCGGCGACACCATCCGCGTCAACGTGCTCGGCCGCGATATCGACCTCAAGGTGGCCAGCCTGCGCGACATCGCCTGGCGCAGCCTGGGCATCAACTACGCGATGATCGCCAGCCCCGGCCTGCTGGCCCGCGCGCCGCACGGCCACATCGCCACCGTCCGCGCCGACCCCGATGCCCAGGCCGCGGTGCTGAAGGCGGTGACGGACGGGCTGCCCAACGTCTCCGGCATCCGCGTCGCGGACGTGCTGGCCGCGATTTCCGTGCTGCTCGGCCAGATCGCCACGGCGTTGACCGCCACCGGCTCGCTCACCCTGGCTTCCGGCGCCCTGGTGCTGGCCGGCGCCGTGGCGGCGGGGCAGCGCCGGCGGGTGCGCGAGGCGGTGATCCTGAAATCGCTCGGCGCCACCCGCGCCCAGCTGCGCGCCGCCTGGCTGGTGGAGTTCGGCCTGCTGGGCCTGTGCGCCGGGCTGCTGGCCGCGGCGATCGGCACGGCGGCGAGCTGGGCGGTATTGCGCTTCGTGATGAACAGTGACTGGTCGTTTCTTCCTGCAACTCTGTCCGGCACGGTCCTGGCCTGCGTGGGACTGATGCTGGTGTTCGGCTATGCTGGCACCGAGGCGGCGTTGCGCGCCAAGTCCGCCCCGTTTCTGCGCGAGGAATAGTGCGCGCCAGCCTCCGCCCGCCCGCATTACCACAATTTTTCTTGAACCTGGCCAGCTTCACGCCAAAATGCAGGCCGACAGGCATCGCAGCCTGAAGGGGAAAGACACACACATGGCTCTCAGTCCCGATTTCCGCACCTATTCGGGCGCCACCCGCGCGGCCGAAACCGCCGCGGTCATGGACGCCGGCCTGCGGGCCTACATGCTCCGGGTCTATAACTGGATGACCTCGGGCCTGGTGCTGACCGGCATCGTCGCCTACGGCATCGTCGCCGTGCCCGGCATCTACGACCTGTTCTACCCGCTGACGGAGACGCCGCGCGGGCTGATGCACGTGCCCGGCCCGCTGGCCTATCTCGCCATGTTCGCGCCGCTCGCCTTCGTGCTGGTGCTCAGCTTCGGCGTGAACAAGCTGTCCACCACCGCGGTGCAGGCCCTGTTCTGGGGTTTCTGCGTGGCGATGGGCGCCAGCATCACCAACATCTTCAAGGTCTATACCGGCCAGAGCATCGCCCAGGTGTTCTTCATCACCGCCGGCACCTTCGCGGCGATGAGCCTGTACGGCTACACCACGCGCAGCGACCTCACCCGCTTCGGCAGCTTCCTGATGATGGGGCTGTTCGGCATCATCATCGCCAGCCTGGTCAACATCTTCCTGGGCAGCCCGATGGTGGCCTTCGCCGTCAGCGTCATCGGCGTGCTGGTCTTCGTCGGCCTCACCGCCTACGACACCCAGCGCATCAAGAACGACTACGTGCAGTTCGCCTATGCCTACGGGCCGGACCAGGCCGCCAAGCGCAGCGTGTTCGACAGCCTGCAGCTGCTGCTGAACTTCATCAACCTGTTCATGCTGCTGCTCCAGCTGCTGGGCAACCGCAACAGCAACTGATCCACCTAGCCTGATGGGAAAGGCCCCGGCCCGTCCGGGGCCTTTTTCGTGTCCGCATCCTTGCCCGGTGCCCTGGACAGCAGGGCGGCGGACAGGCGGGGCGGCAGCCGCCCCACCAGCCGCGCCGCCAGCCCCAGCCACCAAGGAAACACCACCCGCCGCCGCCCGGCCGCCACCCCACGCAGGATGATCGCGGCCGCCCGGTCCGCCTCCATCAGCCCGGGCATGGGGAAGCGGTTGCCCGCCGTCATCGCCGTGCGGATATAGCCGGGGCACACGCTGACGAGCACCACGCCCCGCGCCCGCGCCGTCGCCGCCGTCGCGGTCACCCATCCATCCAGCGCCGCCTTGCTGGCGCAGTAGCTCGGCGCACCCGGCGCGGCGACAAAGGCGGCGATGGAGGCGATGGCGGCGATCCGCCCGCGCACCCCCTTCACATCCGCCGCCTGCCCCTCCATCACCCGAATCGCCGGAATGATGGTGTTCAAGGCGCCCTCGAGATTGGCGGCGAAGATCGCCCGCACCTGCTCCGGCGTCTCCGCCACCCCATCGCCGGTGCCGGCGGAGATCCCGGCATTGGCCACCACCAGATCGAGCCGCCCGGCCCCTTCTATCCATTCCGCCATCTCCGCCGCCCGGCTCACGTCCAGCACGCGCGGCCGCACCTCCGCCCCCCTTTCCCGGCACGCATCGGCCACCGCCGCCAGCCGCCCGCCATCCCGGCCCGACAGATGCAGCACCACCCCCGGCCCCGCGCAGGCCAGGGCCAGGGCGCGGCCGATGCCGGAGGAAGCGCCGGTGATCAGAACGGATCGCATCATCCCCCCAGTGTAGCCGAGCGCCGGCCCAGCCTGTAGAACGGCGCCCCGAACGGAAGGGACCCCGCATGCCTGTCGCCTCCCCCCTCGCATCCATGACCGGCTTCGCCCGCAGCGACGGGATCGGCGACGGCGCGGAATGGGCCTGGGAACTCCGCTCGGTCAACGGCCGCGGGCTCGACCTGCGCTTCCGCCTGCCGCCCGGCTGCGACACGCTGGAACCCAGCCTGCGCGAGGCCGCCGGAAAGGTGCTGCGGCGCGGCAACGTCACCGCCAACCTCACCCTGCGCCGCGCCCAACCCGCCTCCCTCATCGCCGACGAAGCCGCGCTGGAACAGGTGCTGGCGCTCGCCACCGGCCTCGCCGCCCGCCTGCCCGGCGCCCCCACCCCCCGCGCCGAAACCCTGCTCGCCCTGCCCGGCGTGCTGCGCGCCGGCGCACCCGAACGCGAGGAGATGAGCGAAACCCTCGCCCGCCAGATCCAATCCGGCTTCGCCACCGCCCTCGCGGCGCTGGCCACCGCCCGCCAGGGCGAAGGGGCCCGGCTGCACGCCACCCTCGCCACCCTGCTCGACGAGATCGACACGCTCCGCGCCCAGGCCACCGCCGAAGCCGCCGGCCAGCCCGAAGCCCAGCGCGAACGCATGCTGAAATCCATCCGCACCCTGCTCGCCGAACTGCCCCCCGTGCCGGAAGACCGCATCGCCCAGGAAGTGGCCCTGCTCGCCAGCCGCGCCGACGTGCGCGAGGAACTCGACCGGCTGGACGCCCATCTGCACGCCGCCCGCGCCCTGCTCGCCGAAGGCGAGGCGATCGGCCGCCGCTTCGACTTCCTGGTCCAGGAATTCAACCGCGAAGTGAACACGCTCTGCTCCAAAAGCGCCTCCATCGCCCTCACCGCCACCGGGCTGAAACTCAAGGCCACGGTGGAACAACTGCGCGAGCAGGTGCAGAACGTCGAATGAGCCCCCCCCAAGACATGGGCATCGCCCGCCGCGGCCTGTGCCTGGTGCTCGCCGCCCCCTCCGGCGCCGGCAAGACCACCCTGACCCACGCCCTGCGCCAAGCCGAACCCGATCTCGGCCTGTCCATCAGCTGGACCACCCGGCCCCCGCGCGGCGGCGAACAGGACGGCGTGGCCTACCACTTCCACACCCAGGCGGAATTCGACGCCATGGCCGAATCCGGCGGCTTCCTGGAATTCGCCCGCGTGCTCGGCCGCTCCAGCTACGGCACCCCCCGCGCCCCGGTGGAAGCGGCCCTCGCCGCCGGCCAGGACATGCTGTTCGACATCGACTGGCAAGGCTACCACCAACTGCGCGACGCCCTGCCGCACGACGTGGTCGGCCTGTTCATCCTGCCCCCCAACCGCGCCACCCTGCACGCCCGCCTGCAGGGCCGCGGCACCGACTCCCCCAACGAAATCGCCCGCCGCATGGCCCAAGCCGACGCCGAAATGGCCCACGCCCCGGAATTCGACTTCGTGCTGGTCAACCACGACCTCCAACACTGCCTCGCCGAAACCCGCGCCATCCTGAGCGCCTGCCGCCACGCCACCCGACGCCAGACAGGACTCGCAGCTTGCTTGGAAGAGTTGAAAGGGTAAGGCAAGGCAAGGCAAGGAAGCGCGTTCTTTCTTGAAAGAAAGAAGCAAAGAACTTTTGCTCGTTTGGCTGCGCCGTGGCTTGTTCTTCCAAAATCCCCTTCCCCGTCATGGCCGGGCTTGACCCTTCGGGATTCACACAACTTCTCTGAGTTTCCATCCGCGG
>CAMFLK010000057.1 GCA_945957135.1 uncultured Rhodospirillales bacterium | reverse complement strand
GTGGTGGGCAGCCGCAACGCCTCGGCCAACGGGCGGCGCATGGCCGAGACGATGGGGCGCGAGCTGGCCGAGGCCGGCATCGCCGTGGTCTCCGGCCTCGCCCGCGGCATCGACGCCGCCGCCCATCTCGGGGCGCTGGAGGGCGGGCGCACCGTCGCCTGCATCGCCGGCGGCATCGACCTGCCCTACCCGCCGGAGCATGCCGATCTCCAGGCCCGCATCGGCGCCGAGGGCGCGGTGGTGGCGGAGGGGCGGCTGGGCACCGCGCCCCAGGCCCGCCATTTCCCCCGCCGCAACCGCATCATCGCCGGCCTCGCCCTGGGCACGGTGGTGGTGGAGGCGGCACCGCGCTCCGGCAGCCTGATCACCGCCCGCCTCGCGCTGGAATCCGGCCGCGAGGTGTTCGCCATGCCCGGCTCGCCGCTCGACCCCCGAGCCCGCGGCGCCAACGGGCTGATCAAGGCCGGCGAGGCGCAGCTGGTGGAATCCGCCGCCGACGTGCTCGCCGGCCTGCCCGACCGGCCCCGCGCCGCCCGCCTGCAGCTCCGCGAGCCCCCACCCCCGCCGCTGGCCCCGCCGCCCGACGAACGGGAGCGAGCGGAGATCATCGCCCTGCTCAACCCAGCCCCCACGGATGTTGACGCGCTGATCCGCCACTGCCAATTGCCCGCCGCGACGGTGAACGCCGTGCTGCTGGACCTGGAACTCGCAGGGCGGATCGAGACGTTGCCAGGCAACCGGGTGGCCCTGCTGGCCAGCCCCTGAGCGCCGCCAAAGCTTGCAGGCCGCGCCCGAGGCTGCCACAAGGCGCCCCCGATCGACCGGACTGGACGTGCGCGCCCCGCATGTTGCAGGTGATTGCTGAACCGGGCCGAATCGCAGGATTCGGCCAGACCGACAGGACATCATGACCGACGTCGTCGTTGTCGAATCGCCCGCCAAGGCCAAGACCATCAATAAGTATCTCGGCGGCGGCTATACCGTGCTGGCCAGCTTCGGCCATGTGCGCGACCTGCCGCCCAAGGACGGCAGCGTGCGGCCGGACGAGAATTTCGCCATGGACTGGGCGGCCGACGAGCGCGGCGCCAAGCAGATCGCCGCCATCGCCAAGGCGATGAAGGGGGCCCGCACCCTCTATCTCGCCACCGACCCGGATCGCGAGGGCGAGGCGATCTCCTGGCACGTGCGGGCCATGCTGGCCGAGCGCAACGTGCTAAAGGGCGTCGATGTGCGCCGCGTCACCTTCAACGAGATCACCCGCAACGCCGTGCGCCACGCCATGGCGCATCCGCGCGAGCTGGACCAGCCGCTGATCGACGCCTATCTCGCCCGCCGCGCGCTGGACTACCTCGTCGGCTTCACCCTCTCGCCGGTGCTGTGGCGCAAGCTGCCGGGCAGCCGCAGCGCCGGGCGCGTGCAGTCCGTCGCGCTGCGGCTGATCTGCGAGCGCGAGGCGGAGATCGAGGCGTTCCGCCCGCGCGAATACTGGACCATCGCCGCCCAGTTCCTCACCCCCGCCGGCGCGCCCTTCACGGCGAAGCTGACCCACCTGAACGGCCGCAAGCTCGACCAGTTCGACCTCGCCAATCAGGCTCAGGCCGAGGCGGCGCGCGACGCGGTGCTGGCCGGCAGCTACGCGGTGGGCGCGGTGGAGCGCAAGCGCGTCCGTCGCCATCCCCAGGCGCCCTTCACCACCTCCACCCTGCAGCAGGAGGCCTCGCGCAAGCTCGGCCTCGGTGCCCAGCAGATCATGCGCCTCGCCCAGCAGCTCTATGAGGGCGTGGATATCGACGGCGAGGCCACCGGCCTGATCACCTATATGCGCACCGACGGGGTGAGCATGGCGCGCGAGGCGATCACGGCGATCCGCGATCATGTGCGCGAGGCCCATGGCGAGCGCTATCTGCCGGGCACGCCGCGCGAATACACCGCCCGCGCCAAGAACGCCCAGGAAGCGCACGAGGCGATCCGCCCCACCGAGATCGCCCGCACCCCCGACGCCGTCGCCCGCTATCTCAGCCCCGACCAGCGCCGGCTCTATGAGCTGATCTGGAAGCGCGCCGTGGCCTCGCAGATGCAGTCGGCCGAGTTCGATCAGGTCTCCGTCGATGTCACCGACACCTCCCGCGCCGGCGGCCCGGTGCTGCGCGCCACCGGCTCGATCATGGCCTTCGACGGTTTCCTCAAGCTCTACCAGGAAGAGACCGACGACGCGCCGGAGAGCGAGGACGAGCGCATGCTGCCGCCGATGCGCGAGGCCGACCCGCTCAAGCGCGGCGATGTGAGTGCCGACCAGCACTTCACCCAGCCGCCGCCGCGCTATTCCGAGGCCAGCCTGGTGAAGAAGATGGAGGAGCTGGGCATCGGCCGCCCCTCCACCTACGCCTCCATCCTCTCGGTGCTGCAGGACCGCAACTACGTGAAGCTGGACCGCCGGCGCTTCGTGCCGGAGGATCGCGGACGGCTGGTCACCGCGTTCCTGACCAGCTTCTTCGAGCGCTACGTCAACACCGGCTTCACCGCCGGGCTCGAGGAGCAGCTCGACGACATCTCCGGCGGCCGCGCGGGCTGGCAGTCGGTGATGCGGGCGTTCTGGGAGGAGTTCTCCCGCGCCATCGAGCAGACCCGCGAGCTGAAGATCAGCGACGTGATCAATGCGCTGGACGAGGATCTCGGCCCGCATTTCTTCCCCGCCCGCGAGGATGGCAGCGACCCGCGCGAATGCCCCTCCTGCCACAAGGGGCGGCTGGGGCTGAAGCTGGGGCGGCATGGCAGCTTCATCGGCTGCTCCAACTACCCCGCCTGCCAGTACACCCGCCGCCTCGCGGTGGAAGGCGGCGAGGACGAGGCGGGCGGCACGCTGGCCGAGGGCATGCGCGAGCTGGGCCACCACCCCGAGACCGGCGAGGCCATCACCATCCGGCGCGGCCCGTACGGGCTCTATGCCCAGCAGGGCGAGCAGATCGAGGGCAGCAAGACCAAGCCCCGCCGCACCTCCCTGCCACGCGGCATGGACGGCAACACGGTCACGCTGGAGCAGGCGGTGTCCCTGCTCTCCCTGCCCCGCCTCGTGGGCCTGCATCCCGAGCGGGGCGAGCCGATCGAGGCCGGGCTGGGCCGGTTCGGCCCCTATGTGAAGATGGGCGGGGTGTTCGCCTCGCTCGACCGCGACGACGACGTGCTGGTGGTCGGCCTCAACCGAGCCGTCGATCTGCTGGCCAAGAAGCTGGCCTCCGTCCGCACCCTCGGCGCCCATCCCGGCGACAGGGAGCCGGTGCTGGTGAAGAAGGGCCGCTTCGGCCCCTACGCCCAGCACGGCAACATCGTCGCCAACGTGCCGCGCGACGTGGCGATGGAGGATGTGACGCTCGAGGACGCGGTGGCGCTGCTCGCCGGCAAGGGCAAGCCGCTGAAGGCCAAGGGCGGGCGCAAGCCGGCCAAGGCCGCCGCCAAGCCGAAGGCCGCGGCGGCGACCGCTCCGGCGCCGAAGAAGAAGGCCGCCCCCAAGAAGAAGCCGGCGGCCAGGAAGAAGCCCGCCGCCAAATCCCGGGCTGCCGGCTGAGTGGGCCGGCGGCCCAAACCGCCCTCGGACAGCCGGCCCGGCGGATTGCCGAGCCGGGAGGACATCCGCCGATTCATCGACGCCCAGCCCGGCCGGGTCGGCAAGCGCGAGATCAGCCGCCACTTCCATCTCGGCCCGGAGCATCGCGTCGCCCTGCGCGGCCTGCTGAAGAGCCTCGCCGGGGCCGGTGACGCCGCCCCCGCCGGGCATCGCCGCTTCACCGCCCCCGGCCGGCTGCCGGAGGCGATGGTGGTGCAGGTCACCGGCACGGATTCCGAGGGCGACGCCATCGCCAAGCCGGTGAGCTGGCAGGGCGAGGGCCCGCCGCCGATGATCCTGATGGCCCCCGAACCGCGCGGCCGCCCGGCGCTGGCCCCCGGCGAGCGGGTGGTGGCCAGGCTCCGCCCGATCGGCGGCGGCAAATACGAGGGCCGCACCGTCAAGCGCCTGGCCGAGGCGCCCGGCCGCATCCTCGGCGTGTTCCGGGGCGGGCGGATCATCCCCACCGACCGCCGCGCGAAGGCCGAATGGACCGTGCCGCCCGGCGAGGCCAACGGCGCGGAGGAGGGCGAGATCGTGCTCGCCGCGCCCCTGCCCAGCTCCGGCTACGGCCTGAAGCCCGCCCGCATCGTCGAGCGGCTGGGCGCGATGGGCGACGCGCGCTCGGTCAGCCTCATCGTCATCCACACCCACGACATCCCCACCGAATTCCCGCCCGAGGCGTTGCAGGAAGCCGCCCGCGCCCGCGCCACCCCGCTCGGCCGGCGCACCGATCTGCGCGACATCCCGCTGGTGACCATCGACGGCGAGGACGCGCGGGATTTCGACGACGCGGTGTTCGCCGAGCCCGAGGGCGACGGCTTCCGCCTGCTGGTCGCCATCGCCGACGTCGCCCACTACGTCCGCCCTGGTTCGGCGCTGGAGCGCACCGCCTGGACGCGCGGCAATTCCTGCTACTTCCCGGACCGCGTGGTGCCGATGCTGCCGGAGGCGCTGTCCAACGGCTGGTGCAGCCTGCGGCCGAACGAGGAGCGCGGCTGCCTGTTCGTGGAGATGCGCATCGACGCGGCGGGGAAGAAACTCTCCCACCGCTTCGGCCGCGGCTTGATGCGCAGCGCCGCCCGCCTGACCTACGAGCAGGTGCAGACCGCCCACGAAGCCGGCGACGAGACGGCCCTTCCCATCGCCCCGCTCTACGCCGCCTTCCGCGCCCTGCTCGGCGCCCGCCAGGCGCGCGGCACGCTCGATCTCGACCTGCCGGAGCGCAAGGTGGTGCTGGACGATGCCGGCCGCGTCGCCGCCGTCGCCCCCCGCCCGCGCCTGGACAGCCACCGGCTGATCGAGGAGTTCATGGTGCTGGCCAATGTCTGCGCGGCCGAGGAGTTGGAGCGCCTGCACCGCCCCTGCGTCTATCGCGTCCATCCGCCGCCCACCGACGAGAAGCTGGCCAATCTGCGCGCCTTCCTCGGCGGCTTCGGCATCTCCCTGCCCGCCGGCAACCAGCTGCATCCGCGCGACCTCGACGGCGTGCTGCGCAAGGTGGCCGGCAGCGAGGAGGCGCCGCTGATCAACGAGGTGATGCTGCGCAGCCAGTCCCAGGCCGCCTACGACATCGACAATATCGGCCATTTCGGCCTGGCGCTCGCCCGCTACGCCCATTTCACCAGCCCGATCCGCCGCTATGCCGACCTGGTCGTGCATCGCGCGCTGATCGGCGGCCTGCGACTCGGGCCGGGCGAGTTCGACCCCGAGGACATTCCCCGCCTGCCCGAGACCTGCGAGCACATCACCGCCACCGAACGCCGCGCGGCGCTGGCCGAGCGCGACGCGGTGGACCGCTATCTCGCGGCCTTCATGGCCGACAAGGTGGGTTCCCGCTTCCCCGCGCGCATTTCCGGCGTGACCCGGTTCGGGCTTTTCGTCACAGTGGCGGAGAACGGCGCCAGCGGCCTGGTGCCGGTTTCCTCCCTGCCCGATGATTTCTGGATGCATGACGAAACCGCCCAGACCCTGACCGGCCGCCGCACCCGCCTCAGCTTCCGGCTGACGCAGGAGGTGGAGGTGATGCTGGCCGAGGCCAGCCCGGTCACTGGCGGGCTGGTGTTCCATATCCTTCAAGGCGCCCCGCCGCGTTCGCTCACCCCTCGGTCTTCCTCAAACAAGGGGCACCGGCGCCGGACGTGACCAGGCTGCGCGTCCTGCTGGTGCTGATCGGGCTGGCCGCTGCCTGCGATTCCCGTGCCGAACCGTTCTCCGGCCCGCTGCTCAACCAGCAACTGATCGCCGGCGTCACCACCACCGCCCTGGCCTTCATGGGCCCCCGCACGCTCGACCCGGTCTCCCTGCCGCAGATGGCGATCTGGGGCCTGCGCGGGCTCACCACGCTCGACCCGCGGCTGACCCCGGAGCTGGTGCCCGACGGCAGCGGCGCCACGCTGCGCCTCACTTTGCCCGGCCGCACCATCTTCACCCGCCCCGCCCCCCCGGCCGACGACACGGTGGGTTGGGGCGAGGCGATCGGCCAGGCGGTGCGCGCGGCCTGGGACAGTTCGGAGCCGGTCCGCCGCGCCGGCACCAGCGGCATCATCGACGGATTCTTCAGCGAGCTGTTCAACCATTTCGACCCCTATTCCCGCTACACCCCGCCCGCCGAGGCCGAGGACGACCGCACCCGCCGGGCCGGCCGCGCGGGGGTTGGCATCACCGTCAGCCCGCGCAACCGGGTGGCCATCGTCACCGCCGTGCAGGCCGGCGGCCCCGCGGCGCTGGCCGGCATCCGCCCCGGTGACCAGCTGCTGGAGGTGGACGGCCAGCCCGTCCACGGCGCCGACCAGCAATCGCTGCAAGCTCTGCTGAACGGGCCGGAGGACAGCGAGGTCACGCTGAGCGTGCGCGGCCCCGGCCGAGATGCAAGGCCGCGCGTGGTGGAACTCACCCGCACCCGCATCCCGCCGGAGACGGTGACGGCGGAGCGGCTGGGCGACGCGGTGCTGATCCGCATGACCGGCTTCTCCGCCAATACCGGCGCGCGGCTGGCCCAGGAGCTGATCCGCTTCATGGCCGCCACCCCGCCGCCGCGCGGGGTGATCCTCGACCTGCGCGGCAATCGCGGCGGGCTGCTGCGCCAGGCGGTGGCGGCCGCGGCCATGCTGCAGCGCGACGGGGTGGTGGCCGGCACCGCCGGGCGCGACCCTGAGGCCGCCCATGAATTCCGCGCCGATGGGCGCGACCTCGCCGGCGGCCTGCCGGTGGTGGTGCTGGTGGACGGGCGCACCGCCAGCTCCGCCGAAATCCTCGCCGCCTCGCTGGCCGACCAGCGCCGCGCGGTGGTGGTGGGCAGCGCGACGCTGGGCAAGGGGCTGGTGCAGACCATCACCCCCCTGCCCGATGGCGGCGAGCTGCTGATCACCTGGAGCCGGGTGCTCGCCCCGCGCGGCTGGCCGATCCAGGGCCTGGGCGTGCTGCCGGAAGTGTGCACCAGCCTCGGCCCGGAGGCGCTGGCCCGCCAGCTCGCCAGCCTCGCGCGGGGCATCCAGCCGATGGAGGCGGCGCTGGCCCGCCACCGCAACGCCCGCCCGCCGGTCAGCGCCAGTCAGGCGCTGGACATCCGCAACGCCTGCCCCGCCGCCGAGCAGGACGCAAGGGGGGGCCGCGAATCCGACCTCACCGCCGCCCGCTTCCTGCTCAACGACCCCACCGCCTACGAGGCGGCGCTGCTGCCCGTCCTCGCCGCCATGCCCCCCATGCCCACGCCGCGCTTGACGCAGCCCGCCCCGGTACGCAATTAGGCCGTTCGCTTTCCGCCTTTCGCTTTTCCCGGGAATTCCGCCATGGCCAAGTCCAACACCATCCAGATCCGCCTCGTGTCCACCGCGGACACCGGCTATTTCTACGTGACCAAGAAGAACGCCCGCGCCCAGACCGGCAAGATGGAGCTGCGCAAATACGACCCCGTGGCGCGCAAGCACGTCGCGTTCAAGGAAGCGAAGATCAAGTAATCCGGCTTCCCCCGCCCATCGCGGAGAGCACGCGGCCGCCCCTCGGGCGGCCGTTTTGCGTTGCGCCCACGCGCCTTCGCCCCGGCCTTGGCCAGGGTAAAAAATATCGGGCAGCCGGTTGAAATTGAAGGAAAGACGGCGGATTCGAAGGTGAGGTCAGCCTATCCCGACCACTCGTCCATCCGCCCGACAGTCACCTTGCGCCGCTTGCCACCCGGCCCGATCCGCCGGGGAATGACCGCCCAATTCACCGGCCGGATGCGGATGATCCGGCGCCGGGCCGGCGGCTCGGCCGGTTCCCGGTTGCGTGGCGCCCCGGGGTCGCGCGTCAGGGGGCCCCGCGTCCGGGGGCCCCGCGTCCGGACACGGGCGGACGCCTTGCGCGGTTTCGCCTCGACATATTCGACCTCGATCTCTGGCTCCGGAGGCACGACCAAGGTGCCGGCCTTCCAGCGCGCGAAGAGTTCGTCGAACGCCTTCAGGCAGGCCATCACTTCCTGAAGTTCCGCGGCCTGCCTTCGCCCGAGGAACAGCTTCGCCCACACCCCACCCAGCAGGGCAGAGAGCATCTGCACGATCCGGGTGATGGGGTTGGGCGGGGTCATCTGCGAGATCTCCTGTCAGTTTTAATGATTGCTTGCTCTCCGTTTCCCACACTCACCGACGGATGGCAAGCACAAAATGTGTCCTCTGCAAAATTTTTTCTCTCACCCCGCCCGCCCGCCCTTCGCCAGCGCCTGCGAGAAGGCGATGAACCTCTGAGCCGGCAGCGGCAGCTTGCGGGTGTCGTTCCAGGCCACCACCAGCTGGGCCATGGGCATGCCCGCCCCTGCCAGCGGGCGGAACACCACGCGGTCCTGGCCGAGCTTGCGGATGGAGTCCGGCACGATCGACAGGCCCAGCCCGGCGCCGACCAGGCCGATGATGGCGTGCAGGGGGTTCACCTCCTGCGCGATGGTCGGCGCGAAGCCGAGCCGGGCGAAGGCGGGGCGGAACTGGGCTTCGAGATAGGCGGATTTCGGGCGGGGGGCGATGATCAGCGGCTCGGCCCGCAGCGCGGCCAGCGGCACGGCCGGCGATGCGGCCAGGGGGTGCGCGGCGGGCATGGCCACCACATAGGGTTCGCGATGCACCGGCAGGGCGCGCAGGTCGGGCTCCAGCCCCAGCGGGCGCATCAGCGCGATGTCCAGCCGGCCGGCGCGCAGGGCCTCGGCCTGCTCGCTGGAGATCATCTCCTGCAGGATCAGATGCACCTGCGGGTGGGCGGCGTGGAAGGCGGAGACCAGGCGCGACAGAACGGTGAAGGCGGCGGCGTCCACGAAGCCCAGCGCCAGCCGGCCGGTGGCGCCCTCGGCGGCGCGGCGGGCCATCGCCCCGGCCACGTCCATCTGGCGCAGGATGGCGTGCGCCTCGGCCAGGAACACGCGCCCGGCCTCGGTCAGCGTCACGCGGCGATGGGCGCGGTCGAACAGCGCCACGCCGAGCTGGGCTTCCAGCCGCGCCACCTGCTGGCTCAGCGCCGGCTGGGTGGCGTTCATCCGCCGCGCGGCGCGGCCGAAATGCAGCTCCTCCGCGGCGGCGGTGAAGAACAGCAGCGAGCGGCGGTCCATGCCCGGCCCCCGTTTCGATAAGCAGAGCTTATTTTACCATCGGGTTCGATAACCGCATATTGGCGCCAATTCAGGGAGGGCGCGCATGACATCGTCGCAGGGCAATGGTGGCCGCCCCCCCTCCTTTCGGCCCAACGTGTTGTTCGTCACGGTGGACCAGTGGGCCGGGCGGCTGCTCGGCGCGGCCGGCCATCCCGTGGTGGAGACGCCGACGCTCGACCATCTCGCGCGCATCGGCACCCGCTTCACTCGCGCCTATGCCGAGTGCCCGATCTGCATCCCCGCCCGCCGCTCGATGATGACGGGCATGAGCCCGCGCGCCCATGGCGACCGCGTGTTCCAGCCCGCCCTGCACATGCCCGCCGATGTGCCCACCATCGCGCGCTGCTTCGGGCAGGCGGGGTACCAGACGCTGGCCGTGGGCAAGCTGCACGTCTATCCCCAGCGCGACCGCATCGGCTTCGACGACACCATCATCCTGGAAGAAGGGCGCGGCCATCTCGGCACGGTGGATGATTACGAGCTGTTCCTGACCGATCGCGGCCAGCCGGGCATGCAGTTCATGCACGGCATGAGCAACAACGACTATGGCTGGCGCCCCTGGCACCTGGCGGAGGAGCTGCACCCCACCAACTGGGTCACCTGGGCCACCGCCCGCGCGCTGAAGCGGCGCGACCCCACGCGGCCGGGCTTCTGGCACGTCTCCTACATGCACCCGCATCCGCCGCTGGTGCCGCTGGCGAGCTACGTGGAGCGCTATCGGGACCGGCCCTCCGAGGCCGCGGTGATGGCGGAGTGGGCGCGCGACCCGGACCGCCTGCCCTACGCGCTGAAGATGGTGACCGACTATTGGGAAGCCCTGAGCCCGCAGCGGCTGGATGACGTGCGCCGCGCCGTCTATGCGCTGTGCACCCATATCGATCACCAGCTGCGGCTGATCGTCGGCACGCTGCGCGAGGAGGGCATTCTCGACGACACGGTCATCCTGATCTGCGGCGACCATGGTGACATGCTCGGCGACAACGGGTTCTACGCCAAGCGGCTGATGTACGAGGGCTCGGCCAACGTGCCGATGATCCTGGTCGGCGCCGCCGGCGACGCACGCTGCGGCGTGGGGGTGGCGGACGACCGGCTGGTGGGCATGCAGGACATCATGCCGACGCTGCTCGGCCTCGCGGGTATCGCGGTGCCGGAGAGCTGCACCGGCCGCTCGATGGTGACGGATGCGCGGCGCGCCACGCTGTATGGCGAGGCGCTGGAAGGCGCCAAGGCGACGCGCATGATCCATGACGGGCGGCACAAGCTGGTTTGGTATCCCGCGGGCAATCATCTGCAACTCTTCGATTTGCAGGACGACCCGCGCGAGCTGGTGGATCTCGCTGCCAGCCCGGGCCATGCCGGCATCCGCGCGGCGCTGACCGCTTCCCTGATCGCCGAGCTGCATGGCGAGGACCTCGCCTGGGTGCGCGACGGCGCGCTGGTGGGCTGCGCCGAACCGCCGGCGGTGTTCCCGGCCAATCGCGGCCTGTCCGGCCAGCGCGGGCTGCACTTCCCGCCGATCCCGCTGACCGATCCGGCCAAGGTGGTCGGCACCGGCTGACACAAAAAAGCAGGAGGAGACGTGATGATTCGGATATTCGCCGCATTGGCGCTGTTGCTCGGCCTGCTCGGCACGCAGGCGCGGGCCGAGGATGTGCAGGTCGCGCTGTGGGTGCACCAGCATCCGCCGCTGGTGAAGTGGCTGACCGAGAAGGCGCGCGCCTACGAGGCGCAGAATCCCGGCGTGAAGATCGACCTGCAAGCCTTCCCGGCGCCGCAGATGCGGCCGAAAGTGTTCACCGGCGTCACCTCCGGCAACGGGCCGGTGATCTTCGACCTGTTCGCCTCGGATTTCCTCAACGTGGTCGATCGCGGCATCGCCGCGCCGGTGGACTGGAAGGCGATGGGCTATCCCAGCAGCGAAGCCTTCGCTGGCACCTGGATTCCCACGGCCATCAATGCCGCGGCGTACAAGGGCCAGTTCTACGCGGTGCCCTTCCTGGGCAACGCCTTCAGCCTGTTCATCAACACCGAGCATTTCCGCCAGGCGGGATTGGACCCGGTGAAGGACGCGCCGAAGACCTGGGACGATCTGGCGCGCGTCGCGGGCAAGCTGACCACGCGGCAGGGCAGCCGGCTGGTGCGGCGCGGCTACGACCTGCCCTTCGTGCAGGGCGCCAACTGGTGGGCCAACCAGTTCAACATGATGATCCGCCAGCAGGGCGGCGACGTGCTGAGTGCCGACGGCAAGCACGCGACGCTGAACAGCGCGGCGGGGGTGCGGGCGCTGACCATCCTGTACGATCTCGTCCACACGCAGAAAGTGACGGCCGCCGGGGTGGGCACGGCGACGGCGGTGAACCCCAATCAGGATTTCATCGACGGCAACACGAGCATGTGGATCAGCGGCAACTGGGCGATCGACACGTTTCCCAAGGACAGCGTCATCCGCAGCCAGTTCGCCGTGGTGCCCTCGCCGCAGGTGGACCCGGCGCACCGGCACGCCATCCTCTCCGGCTGGTGGTGGTTCGTCGCCGCCAACGCGCCGGAGGCGCAGCGCCAGGCGGCGTGGAAGTTCCTTGAATATATCAGCAAGCCTGGCGAGCAGCTGGGCGCCACGGGGCTGCTGATGCCGCGGCGGGACATCGTGGACTCCGCGCAGTGGAAGGCGTTTCCGTTCCACGAGGCGTTCCAGCAGGATCTGGAAGCGGGCGAGTGGGCCTTCGCCTCGGTGAAATATCCGCAGATCGAGGCGGAGGTGGCCAAGGCGATGGAGCGTTCGCTGGTGACGGACCAGTCGCCCACGGCGTCGCTGAACGAGGCGGCGGCGAATATCGACCGTATTCTCGCGCAATGATCCAACGCCGGCAGCAATTGGCCGGGATCGGGTTCCTGGTCCCGGCGCTGCTGGTGCTGGTCAGCTTCCTCGCGGTGCCCGCGGTCTATGCGTTGGCGATCAGCTTCACGCGCTACGATCTGGTGAACGCGCCGCGCTTCATCGGGCTCGCCAACTACACATCCCTGTTCGCCGATCCGCAATTCTGGGCGTCCACCCGGGTGACGGTGCTGTTCCTGGTCGCGACGGGCGTGCCGCTCATGGCGCTGTCGCTCGCCCTGGCGCTGGCGCTGGACGAGCGGCTGCGCGGGGCGCGGATCATGAAATTCGTGATCTTCGCGCCGGTGGTGGTGTCCGAAGTGGTGGCCGCGGTGGTGTGGCGCTTCATCCTGCATCCCTACGGCATATTGAACGAGCTGCTGTTCCGCATCGGCATCGACGCCGATATCAGCTGGCTCACCTCGCCGGCCACGGTGCTGTGGGCCTTCGTGATCCTGACGGTGTGGAAGCAGCTCGGCTATTTCATGGTGATTTTCGCGACGGGGCTCGCGACGATCCCGCCGGAATATCACGAGGCCGCGCAGATCGACGGCGCGGGGGCGTGGCGCCGCTTCCGCCACGTGACACTGCCGCTGCTGCGGCCGACCATGCTGTTCGCGATCACCATGATGTTCGTGATCCTGCTGAATAGCTTCGCGCCGTTCTACCTGATGACCAATGGCGGGCCGGCCGGCGCGTCGGAGGTGATTTCGCTGTTCATGTACAATCTCGGCTTCGTCTTCCTCGATTTCGGCCGCGCCTCGGCGGTGGCGATCCTGATGATGGCGGTGATCGGCCTGGTGTCGGTGCTGCAATTCACCCTGTTCCGCGAGCAGGCGACCTGATGCGCAAACCGGCACCCCTTCGCATCGGCGGCTATGCCGCGCTGCTCGCCGTGTCCGGCTTCGCGCTGCTGCCGATCTTCTGGATGTTCTCCGGCTCGCTCAAGAGCGGCGAGGAGCTGTTCCAGGTGCCCACGCCGTGGCTGCCCGCGGTGCCGCGCTTCGAGAACTACACTGTGCTGTTCAGGGAAATGGCGTTCGGCAGCTATCTGTGGAACAGCGTGCTGACCGCAGGCGCCACCACGGCGCTGAACCTGCTGCTGTCGTCGATGGCCGGGTATTCGCTGGCCAAGTTCCGCTATCGCGGCCGGGGGGCGGCGTTCTGGCTGGTGATGATCACCCTGCTGCTGCCGTTGCAGGCGGCGATCGTGCCGCTGTATCTGGTGGTGCGCGACATGGGGCTGCTCAACACCCGCGCGGCGCTGATCCTGCCCTTCGCGGCGACACCCTTCGGCATCTTCCTGATGCGGCAATACATGCTGTCATTACCTGACGAATTGCTGGAGGCGGCGCGCATCGACGGGGCGGGCGAGCTGCGCATCTTCCTGCGCATCGTGCTGCCGCTCAGCCTGCCCGCCCTGGCGGCGCTGGGGATTTTCAGCTTCATGTTCAACTGGAACAATTTTCTGTGGCCGCTGGTGGCGCTGGACAACCGCGCCCTGTTCACCCTGCCGCTGGGCATCGCGATGATGCAGGGCGAATACGCCACGTCCTTCCACCAGCTGATGGCGGCGGCGAGCTTCGCCTCGCTGCCGGTGCTGCTGCTCTACGTGTTCCTCCAGCGGCACTTCACCAACAGCATGGTGACGTCGGGGATCAGGGGGTGATGGCGGCTCCTTCGCTTGTTCGATTGTGCTTGCGTTGCGGTGGCCGGCGTCAAGGGACGCTTCGCTCTTCGCCCTTGACCCCGTCCCCCGCAACGAAGCAAGGGCCTGCATGCGAAGTAAGGAAAGAACTGAGCCCCTTCCAGTTTCCTCGTTCGGCTGAAAAGGCCGTTTCCTCGCCGCGGCCTTCCATCCGTGAGGGCGACGCGCGCAGATGCCGTCAAGGGACTTAAGCGAAGCGGCCCTTGACGGCATCGAGCACGGCGCCACCATCGAGAAAGGCGGGGCCTTTCGATATCAGCGCTTGATCCCCGCCAGCGCGTTGCGAATGCCCGCCTGCGCCCAAGGCCCCCACGGCAGGGTGAAGAACTTGAAGCCCTTGTCCACGAAGAAGTTCGGCTCGATCTCCGGCGGGATGAAATACATGCCGGCGGCGATGCCGTGCTTGGCGGCGGTGGCGGCGATCTTGTCCAGTGCCCGCTGATAGGTGTCGCAGCCATAGTCCAGCGGCACGCCCAGCTCGATCGACAGGTCGGACGGGCCGATCAGCAGCACGTCCACGCCGGGCACGGAGGCGATGGCGTCGAGATTCGCCAGCGACTGGTTGGTCTCGATCATCGGCGCGATGACCAGCTCGTTGTTCACCGTGTCCATGTAGTCGCGGTATTTGGCGAACTCGCCCCACTCACCGCGCACGCCCGCGTTGCTGCGGGTGCCCTGGGGGAAGTAGCGGCAGGCGCTCACCGCGGCCTCCGCCTCGGCGCGGGTGTTGACCATCGGCACCACGATGCCGCGCGCGCCGGCATCCAGCGCGAAGCAGATTTCATGGGCCTGGTTGGTGGGCACGCGCACCATCGGCACCGTCGGCTTGCCGCGCATCGCCTGGATGGAGGGCTGGAGTTGCTTGACATCCCAGGGCGAGTGCTGGGTGTCGAACAGCAGGAAGTCGTACCCGGCCTCGGCCAGGATCGGCACCTCCGTATTGGGTGCCGGACCGGTACCGACGACGGTGCGACCCGATTTGATCGCGTGCTTAAAGGCGTTCATCTGGCTTACATGCCCTCCCTATGCGCCACGCCCGCTAAACGGGCGAGTCGGCGCCGCAGTATCGCCGAATTACGCCCGCCGCGCCTCCTCCTCGCCGCCGGCCAGTTGGGTACGGTTGCGGCCGGACCGCTTGGCTTCGTACAGCGCCTGGTCGGCCTGGCGCAGAAGCTGTTCCGGCGTGGTGTCGGCCCCGTTGCTGCATGCCACGCCGACACTGACGGTCAGGCGGTGGGTGGCGCCGGGCTCGGGGGCGAATTCCATGTCCTCGATGGCGGTGCGCAGGCGCTCGGCGGCGGTCAGCGCGTCCTGCACGCCGGTGCCGGGCATCACCACGGCGAATTCCTCACCGCCGTAGCGGGCGATGGAATCGAACACGCGGGTGCGCCCGCGCAGCGTTTCGGCCACCGCCTTCAGCGCGAGGTCGCCCACCGGGTGGCCCCAGCGGTCGTTGATGTCCTTGAAATGATCGACATCCACCATCATCACCGCGAGCGGCTTGGCGTTGGTGCCGAGCAGGCCGCGCAGATGGCGCATCAGGTAGCGCTGGTTGTAGAAGCCGGTCAGCGGGTCGGTCAGCGCCATTTCCAGCGCGTGGCCGAGATCGGTGCGCAGCCGGTCCTGGTAGAATTTGCGGCGGATCTGGTTGCGGGCGCGGGCGCGCAGCTCGCCCTCGTCCAGCGGGCGCAGCAGCCAGTCGTTGGCGCCGAGGTCGAAGCCGCGCAGGATGCGGTCGCGCTGGGCGGGCTCGGCGATCAGCAGCATGGGCGTGCCGTGGGTGCCGTCCGTGGCGCGCAACTGCGAGGCGAGGTGCAGCGGGTCGTCGGCGGTCATCGACAGGCTGAGCACGATCAGGTCGAAGCCGATGGCCGAGGTCAGCGCCATCGCCTCGGCCTCGCTGGCGGCGCGGCCGGGCAGGATGCCATCCTGCATCAGCGCCTCCTGCACCGCGCGCGCGCTGTCGTCCCAATCGTCCACCACCAGCACGCGCGCGCCCTCCACCGAAGGCAGGCCGATGGTGGGCGCGCCGAGGCCGAGGGCGAGCGCCGTCTCGCCGCGCATGCGCCATTCGTCCAGCAGGCGCTTGAGGCGCACCAGCGAGCGCACGCGGGCCAGCAGCGTGTCGAAATCCACCGGCTTGGTGAGAAAGTCGTCGGCCCCCGCCTCCAGCCCGCGCACCCGCTCCGCCCGCTCGCCCAGCGCGGTGACCATCACCACGGGGATGTGCAGGGTGGCCTGGTCCTCCTTCAGCCGGCGGCAGGTTTCGTAGCCGTCCATCTCCGGCATCATCACGTCGAGCAGGACCAGGTCGGGCTGCCAGTCATGGGCGAGGCGCAGCGCGGCCTGGCCGCTCTGGGCGGTGGCCACCTGGTAGTATTCGGCCGCCAGCCGCGCCTGGAGCAGGCGCGTGTTGGCGGGCACGTCATCGACGATGAGGATGCGGGCGGTCATCGGCGCCAGAGACGGTCGGTCATCAAGCTCCTCTATGCGCCAGCGAGACGGATATCCGGTTAACGCCCGGACCGCCGATCGCACGGGCGCGGCATCCATGGGCGGGCCGGGTTGCGGAAACATTAATGCGCGCGCGCCGAACGCGAAAGCGGCTTCGCGCGACCGGCTGCACCCTTTCCAGCACGCGGCGCGGCTGCTATGCCACAAATACAGATCAATACTCAAAGTAAAACTGTGACAGAACCATGACAGATTTGCTGCACGACGAAAGAATACATCACGACGTGACTGCGCCCAACGAAGTCCCCGGGCCGGGCACCGCCAATCCGCTGATGTTCTTCCGCCGCTGGCTGGCCAACCCGTTGCAGATGGGTTCCATCGTGCCCTCCTCCGGCGCGCTGTGCCGGCGGGTGGCGGGGCAGATGCGCCGCGCGCCGGACGAGGCGGTGATCGAACTCGGCGCCGGCACCGGGGTGATCTCCCGCGCCCTGCTCGATGCCGGGCTGCCCGCCGAGCGGCTGTTCGTGGTGGAGATCGTGCCCGCCATGGCCGCGCATCTGCGCCGCGTGCTGCCCGGCGTGAACGTGATCGAGGGCGACGCCCGCGCCCTGCCGGAGCTGCTGCCGGCGCAATGGCACGGGCAGATCGGCACGGTGGTGTGCGGCATTCCGCTGGTGCTGCTGCCGCTGGCCGAGCAGCGCCGCTTCATCGACGCGATCGAGGCGGTGGCGCCGGGCCGCGGCTTCCTCCACTACAGCTACTGCGCCACCTCTCCCCTGCCGTGGCGCCGCCACCGGCTGACCGCCCGGCGTGAGGCGTGGACGCCGCTGAACTTCCCGCCGGCCAGCGTCTGGCGCTATCGCCCGGCGGATGCCGCCTGACACGGCCAATCCTCCGGTCGTCCGTACGAATATCACGCCATTGTCATGCGCGCCCGGCTATACCTGTCCGGCGCCGCGCAAGGATGGGAATGGCATGAGCACCGCGATCTACGACACCTGGCACCGCGACACGGCCCGCGAGGCGGCGATGGAGGAGGCGCATCGCCCGCTGTGGCGGCACTTCATCCAGTCGGTTCCGGAAGCCGACCTGTCCACGCGCGACGTGCTCGATTTCGGCTGCAACCGCGGCGGCTTCCTGCGGCTGCTGCATGCGCTGAAGCCGTTCCGCCACGGGCTGGGCGTGGACATCGCCGCCGACTCGATCCGCGCCGCCCAGGCGCTGGCCGGCGTCGCGCCGGTGGAATTCGCGGTGGCCACCGACCTCGCCCCCTGGCGGAACCGCTTCGATCTCGCCTTCAGCTACGAGGTGATCTACCTGCTGCCCGACCTCGCGGCGCATGCCGCCGGCATCCACGCCGCGCTGCGGCCGGGCGGGGTCTATTACGCCGTCACCGGCTGCCACACCGCCAGCCCGCTCTGGCCCGCCTGGCGCGAGCTGATCGGCGGCACCACCAACGCGCCGGTGCAGGACCGCTCGCCCGAGGACTACGCCGCCGGCTTCGAGGCAGCGGGATTCGACGTCGCGGTGCGCCGCTTCGGCTATGACGGGTTCGTGCCCGCCGGCAAGGACCGCCGCTACTACCCGACGCTGATGGACGCGCTGGCCTATCCCGCCGAGCACAAGCTGCTGTTCCGCTGCGCGCGGCGCGGGGCGCCATGAAAAGGGGGGCGCCATGAAGCTGGAGCGCCAGCCCGGCCAGGCGCTCTGGCTGCAGGTCGAGGAGATCCTGGCCGCCGAGATCCATGCGGGGCAATTCGCGCGCGGCGCGCGGATGCCGGCCGAACCGGCGCTGATGGCCCGGTTCGGGGTGAGCCGCGCCACCATCCGCCAGGCCATCGCCAGCCTGGAGCGGCGCGGGCTGGTGCGCGCCGAGCAGGGGCGCGGCACCTTCGTCGGCCCCCGCCGGCTGAACTACGCCCTGTCCGAACGCACCCGCTTCGCGCGCAACCTGATCGAGGAAGGGTTCGACCCCGGCGGCGCGCTGATCCGCGAAGAAGCCGTCCCCGCCGGGCCGGAGGTCGCCGCCTGGCTGGGCGTGCCGGAATGGCAGAGCGTGCTGCACCGCCGCGGCCTGGGCCTGGCGGACGGCCAGCCGGTGGAGCTGGCCGACGCGTTCGTGCCGCTCGACCGCTTTCCCGACTGGGGCGCGGTGAAGGCGCGCCACCAGACCTACACCGCCACCCTCGCGCAGTACGGCGTGCGCGACTACCGGCGGGTCCACACGCGCATCGAGGCGCGCCTGCCCAGCGCGGAGGAAGCCCGCCTGCTCGGCCAGCCGGAGAGCGAGCCGGTGTTCCTGCTGACCAAGCTGGACGCCGATCTCGACGGCCGGCCGATCCTGTTCAGCAAGGCCGTGTGGAGCGCCGCGCGCGTCGCCTTCGACGTGCCCGGCCCCTTCACGCCCGGCCAGCCGGCCGTTCCCCCCGCCCCGATCACCGGCTAACCTCCGGCGAGGATGGAACCGACATCCATCGCAAGGGGGAACGCCGTGCCCAACACACCGCTCGCCGCGTGCTTCGTGCTTGTCGCCCTCGCCGGCTGCGCCGCGCAGCAGCAGCAGATCGTCCAGCGCGAGGACATGCTGGCCGCCGCCGGCTTCGCCTTCCAGCCGGCCAACACGCCGGCGCGCGCCGCGGCGCTGGCCAAGCTGCCGCCGCATCGTTTCGTGGCCAGGACCACACCGAAGGGCCAGCCGATCTTCGTGTTCGCCGATCCCTCGATCTGCGGCTGCCTCTATGTCGGCGACCAGGCGGCGTACAACACCTATCAGCGGCTGGTGTACCAGAAGCAGCTGGTGGCCGACCAGCAGATGGCCGCGTCCATGCAGCAGGACGCGGCGATGGAGAACGCCATGGACTGGGCCCCCTGGGGGGTGCCGTTCGGCCCCTTCGTGTATTGAGCGCGCCATGACCGCCAGCATGTTCGACCTGCCGAAGAACGCGGCCAACCACGCCGAACTGTCGCCGGTGACGTTCCTGACCCGCGCCGCCGAGGTCTATCCCGACCGGGTCGCGGTGGTGCATGGCGACTGGCGCCGCACCTGGCGCGAATGCCTCGCCCGCTGCCGCCGCCTCGCCTCCGCGCTGGCCGCGCGCGGGGTGGGGCATGGCGACGTGGTGGCGATCATGGCGCCCAACGTGCCCGCGATGTTCGAGGCGCATTACGGCGTGGGGGGGGGCGGCGCGGTGGTCAAACCCCAGAATTTAAGCCGGGGCGCGCCGCCCAAAGCCGAGAAACGCGGCCCTGG
>CAMFLK010000056.1 GCA_945957135.1 uncultured Rhodospirillales bacterium | reverse complement strand
CGATGGGCCGGCTGGACGACATCTTCGCCATGTGGAAGGCCGGCACCCTGCCGCCGATGCCCGAACCGGCACCACGCCCGGCCACCGCCCGCAAACTCGCCGCCGCGAAACCGCGCGGCCCGCGCCTGGATTTCCTGTTCGGCGCCCCGCGCAGCCGCGAGACAACGGCCCCTGAACCGGCCGACCGCCCGATGCGGGTCGCGATGGCCTACCGCTTCGCCCCGCTCGTCGGCCCGGCCCTCAAGCGGCGCGACCGCGCCGTGCTGCGGATCGCCGAATGGTCGGGATGACCCCGGCCAGACCCGAACCCACGCCCGCCCCTTTCACATCCAGCCCCAATCGAAATTTTTTTTACCTTGGGTCATTCCCGAGGCGATACCGCGTGTACATACGCCAACACCCGAAAATATCGGGCAGGATCACGCGATTTTCTCAAATCCGTCTTGGTCGAGTTTGTCCCGGCCATGACGGCAGCGGCGTTCGTACAATATTTCCGACGCACGAGATCAATAGAGAGAAAGTTTTTTGCTTCTTTTTTTCAAAAAAGAAGCACTTTCTTCCTTGTCTTGTTGACCGCGTGGATGGCCGGGACAAGCCCGGCCATGACGGTATTGCAACAGGCGGGAACCGGGTGCGGCGTGCGCCTTCACCCCGTCAGGTCGGACGACACGCGTTTCTGCCCGTCCGCGCCTGTGGCGAACAGTTCCGTGGTCGGGCGTACGGCGCATTCGCGGAACAGGCGGCCCACGCCGTATTCGGCGATGTCCAGCGTGTCGAATTTGCGCAGGATTTCGTCGTATTCGCGGCGCAGCACGGTGGAGCCCGGGTCGAGGTTGCTGATCAGCACCAGGCCGGTCGGTGGGGCATCGACGCAGACCATGCGCAGGTCGGGCCGGTATTGTTTCAGGATCAGCAGCACCTTCCACACGTCGCCGGCCCACCAGCCGACATGGGGGGACTGGTCCTTCAGCGCGTGGTCGTCGGGGTCGCGGCGGGCGACGTAGATATCCGTCGGCAGGCAGTCGTGCAGGGCGATCACCGAATCCGGGCGGCAGTGCTGTTCGGTGTTCATGAAGTCGCGCAGCAGGAACTCGTACCAGTGCATGCCGTCGAGGAAGGCGAAATCGAGCGTGCGGCCGAGCACCTGGCGGATGGAGTGGGCGGCGAAGAATTCGTCGCTCCTGGACTGGAACAGGTGCAGCGCCGGCTTGTGGGCCGTCACGTCGCGCTTGATCTGGAAATGCGGATCGACGGCGACCGAGGCGCATCGGGCGAGGCTCAGCGTGTCGCCGTTCAGCGTGCCGATCTCGAAATAGGAGTCCGGCTTCAGCGCCGCGTGAAGCTGGAACAGCACCGCGTCGTAGCGTTCGCCGCCGTGGTCGGCGGTCAGCAGCTGGTCCACTGCCGGCGGCGTGCGGCCGCTGGTTTCCGTGTAAAGGTCCTGCACGTGCCGCGCATCCCCGATCGTGGCCACCAGGCGGCGGAATTGCCGGCCCAGCTCGTCTTCCAGCGCGCTTGCGCCCGCGAGCGCGCGCAAGCCGTCAAGCTCCGCCCGCACACGCGCCAGAAGAACCGGCGAGGGGGGCGCCGCGTTCTCGTTCGTTTCCTCGTCATTCCAGTCGAAATAGGTCTCCAGGCCGCGTTTATACATGTTCTCGCGGTCGCGGAGAACCAGATCGCCACGCCGTTTCTTCAGCAGGAACTCCTCGAAGGACTTGCACCAGAAATGGCTGATCTGGCCCCCCTGGTAGCCATTGCCGTGAAAGTCCCACACCCGCTTTCGTCCAGCTTCGTCCGAGCCGGGGATCGTCGCAAGCGAAGGATCGATGAAGAAGCCCTCGCCGTTCAGCTCCGGGAAATGCAGGATGCGCATCGACAGCACGTCGGCCAGCCGCACCACGCTCTTGGCCAGCTTGTGCGGCTTGGCGTGGGTGAAGCGTTCCAGCAGCAGGCCCCGCGTGCGCGCCAGCGCGTAGCCCGAGACGTACCAGCGCCAGTGATACAGGATGGCCGAGGGCGCGTGATCCGGGTAGCGGCGCCGCACCGCGTCGAGCACCGCGGGCATGTAGAACTCGTATTCCGGGCCGGGGATCAGGAACTCGTCGGAATCCGCGTAGAACACCCATTCGAAGTCGCGCAGCTCCGGCAGGAAATGCAGCGAATGGGCGAAGGCCTTGTGCTGGGGCGAGACGGTGCCGGTGGTGCGGTTCTCGATGAAAGTGATGACGCCCTGCGCCGCCAGCAGGTTCAGCATGGCGTCCGAGCCGTCCTCGTTGTCGTTGGAATAGACGAAGATGCCCTCGAACCCCACGGCGCGGCAGTGGGCCACCCATTCCAGGATGGAAATGCCGTCGTCACGCATCGTTACCACCACCGCCGCGCGGCGGGCGGGGCGGATGCGGGTGAGCGCCGCGTGGACGAAGCTGGCGAGCGGGCCCCAATCGGCGGGGGGGGCCATGCGGGTCAGCGCGTCGTGGCTGTCCGGGCTGATCACATTCGCGCGCGCCTGGTCGGGCCGCACCCGCAACGCCGTCCAGTCCACCGCCGCGCGCAGGGTGGGCAGGGACTCGGCATAGAGACGGTCGGTGCCCGACAGCCCGGAGAAGTCCGGCAGGTCGAGGCCGGGGTGCAGGAACGCCTCGGCCAGCGCCACCAGCCGGTCGGCGCCGGGCTGGCCGGAAAAGGCGATCGCCAGCGCGCGCGCCGTTCCCACCATGCCGCCCGGCGCCTCCAGCGCCACCGTGAAACTCTCGGCGTTCATCGAGCCATCCGGAAACGTGTCAAATCGAACCACCTGTCTGGGCCGGCGGTTCCGCCATGGCAAGCCACGACGGCCGCCGGCCGGCCCACCGCCGGGTATGATGATATGCGATCGTTGCGGGCTGGCAAAGGAGGCGGGTGCCTATTCCCCGCTGACGGCCGCGGCGATGAAGGTGGCGAAACTGGCGCCGGCGGCCCCGTCGGGGTCGGCGACGTCGTCGGTCTGCGGCAGCACGGCGTTGTCCGCGGGGCCGGCCCAGACCGGGGTGAGGCGCCCGGCCCCGCCCTCGGCGAGCAGCTCCGCGCATACCCCGAAGGCGCTGGCCGGCTCGGCCAGGCGCACCCACAGCGCGGTGGCGGCCGCCGGCGTGGCGGGCGCGTCCACCCCCAGCCGCGCCGCCATCAGCGCCTGGCGGAAGCGGGCGATGGAGGCGCTGTAGCCCCGGCGCATCTGCCGGTCGATGCTCGCCACATCGGCCGCCCCGTCGAAGGTCATGCCGCGCCGCCGCAGATGGCTGGTGCCGGCGAGGCACCACACGTCGTCCACCATGATGGTGGTGGTGCGCAGCGGCGAGGCGCGGCCGGGGAAGCCGATCGGGTGGAAGGCGGCGACGCGGGATTGCGCGGCGGCGGTGAGGTCGAGCAGCGCCTCCTTGCGTTGCAGGAAGGCGCGGCGCCCCCAGCCCGCGCGGCTCGCGTCGAAATCCGGCAGGCGGGGGGTGCAGATCACCACCTTCAGCCCGGGATTGGCGACGAGCTGGGCACGGATCACGTCGATCAGGTCGATCTCGTGCGCGGCCGGCGAGGCGCCGGGCCGGGCGGTGCGGGCCAGGCCGGGGGTCTCGATATAGATCAGCTCGCGCGCCTGGCCGAAGGCGCGGCGCAGCGCCCACAGCGCGTCGCGCTGGCCGTGTTTCGCGGTGGTGATCTCGCGCTGCACGCGGCGGACGATCTCGTTGGCGTTGGCGAGGTTCACCGGCACGGTGCCGACGCCCAGCGCGCCGGCGGCGGCATCGACCAGCCCCTGCACGGAGTCGCCTTGCTGCGGGTCGGGCAGCAGGGACAGCTCCGGCGAGTCGCACACCGCGGCCACGGTCTCCAGCATCGCCGCGGCGACGGTGCCGGTGGTGTCGGCGGCCGGCGCGTTCCAGTTGCTGCCGCCGGTCGCCACCACCCAGCCGGAAATGCCGCCGCCCAGCGGAATGATCGGCTGGGCGCGCTTGACGGCGTGCAGCGCGAGGTCGCGGGCCAGGAACCCCTCGCAATGGATGCCCGTCGCCAGGATGTCCGGCCCGGCGGGATTGCCGGGATTGGCGAGGTCGGGCCGCGCGCTGCGCGCCTCGCCGGACAGCCGGGCGCCGGAGAGGATGGCGCTCCAGGCCAGCGGGGTGTTGGCGGCGGCGGCGGTGCCGACGGCCAGCACCGTGTCGAAGCGCATCATGGTGGGCAGGCGCGGCCCCTGGCGCGGCTGGGTCTCGCTGGCCAGCGCGCGGACGAAGGCGAGCGGCGCGGTGCCGATACTGGGCAGGGCGGTCGTGCGGGGAATGCCGAACAGCGGCGAGCCGGCGATGCCGCGCATGCCCAGCCCGTCGAGCACCGCCTTCAGCGCGGGCGTGGCGAGCAGCGAGGTGCCGGCGAAACTGTTCGCCAGGCCGGCGGCGCTCTCGCTGCCCGTCACCGTCACGGTGATCTGGGAGAAGATGCGCCGTTTGCCGGTGCGGTCGGTCACCACCATGTCCAGCGCGAGATTGGCCGGGCTGGGGAAGTTGTCGCCCTGGCCGAGGCCGAAGGCGTTGACCAGCAGGATCTTGGTGGGCTGGCCCGGCTGGGCGATCGCCGCCCCGCCATCCGGGCGGATGAACGAGGGGACGTTTCCGATCGCGTCGATCTGCTGGAAGCGGCGGGGGAAGACGCGCAGATGCGCCCCGTCCGGCACCCCGCCGGCGGGAATGGTGACGATCACGTCCTGGTCCGCCCCCGCCCCGTCCGCCGCCTGGCGGCGCGCGGCGGTGAGGCCGGTGCGCGGGTTGGTGGCGGGGCCGATCGGCTGGGGGGCGGCGAAGGGCGGGAAGGCAGGCCAGTGGCCCGGCGGGCCGGGCTGGGCCGGGCCGGCCAGCGCCTCGTCCAGCACCGGCGAGGCGACGGCGGCGAAGCTGGAGGCCGCCCCCACGAGCGGCGGCAGAATGGCGGCGGCGGCTCCCAGCACGTCCTGCGCGTCGAGCAGATAGGCGAAGTTGGGCACGGGGTCGCGCACGGCGGGCAGCAGGAAATCGGGTACGGTGTCGTCGTCGGCGGGAATGCCGGCCAGCGCCCCGGCGCTGCGGTTGCCCAGCAGGTGCCAGTCGAGATCGACCGCCATCACCCGCAGGAACTGGCGGGACAGCGTCACGCTGGGCGGCACCAGCCGGGTGCGGGCCAGCGTGCCGCTGGTCGCCCAGCCCCAGCGCAGCGGTTTGCTGGTGCCGTCGGCCGTGTCGTCGGCGGCGCTGCGGCCGAGCCCCTGGCCGGCGGCGAGATCGACCAGCCCGCCATCGGCGACCACGGCGGCCTGGGCGTTGGAGCCGTCGGTGACTTTCAGTTTCGCGATGTCGCGCGTGGCGGTGTAGCCCCAGCCATGTGGATCGATCACATGGGCGCGCACGCCGCTGGCCAGGGCGGCGATGGCGGTCAGCCCGCCGGGATCGCCCACCGCCTGGGCCGCGCCGTTGGCGACATAGAGGCCGGGCAGTGCGGTCAGCAGGTCGGCGAACAGGGCGGCGACGTAGATCGGGCAGACCGGCAGACCGCGATTGTCGTGGAAGGTGATGGTCACGGCGCCGGGCGTGTCGATCGTGTCGCCGCAGAAGAACCATTCCGGCACCGGCAGCGTGGCCGGCGGGGTGATGCCGGAAATCGCCATCGCCACCGGCACGGGGTGGATGGCCGGCGTGGCGCCCAGCCGGTTCTCCACCAGCCGGGTCAGCCGCCGCGCGGCTTCGGGATGCAGTTGCAGCGCCGCGATCGGCCCGGCCAGCGGCTTGCCGTCCGGCCCGGCGAATTCCGTGTTGGTGGTGAGGAAGCGGCGGATGGCGCGGAACGGCGCGCGCACCCCCGTGAGTTGCAGGCTCAGCGCGGCGGGATCGTAGGCGCCGGGGGCGGAGGCCGCCCAGGCGGGCGACAGGTTGGGGATGGTCAGGCCCAGCGCGTCCAGCCCGTGCTGCTGCAGATCGTTGGCGGCGGCGGTGGGCGTCAGGACGGTCTGCGGCGGGATCAGTGCGACCATGGTCAGGGCACCCCGAGATCGACATGGGCGGTCCGTCCGTCCGGCGCCGTCATGGTCAGGCCGAGCTGGCCGGCGGCGCGGAGATAGACGGCGATGGTGGAGCGGCTGCGGCGCAGCGGAATGGCGGCGGCGTCGTTGAACGGCGCGTCGAGCAGCCGGGTCACGGGAATGGCCGGCAGGGCCATGTTGACGCTGACCTGCGGCGGGTGCGGGTTGACCAGGGTGGGCTTGGCCCGCGCCGTCACCGTCAGCCGGTAGGGGCCGAGGGCGGTGATGGTGAACGGATCATGGGTGGTGAAGCTGACAATGAAGCGCCCGCCGGCCTGCGGCGTGATCCGCGGCGAGACGATGTCCGGCGCGGGCAGCGGGTTGCCGCCCGCGCTGTCCAGCACCCGCTCCGTCGCCCGGCCGAGCGGGTCGGTCATCAGCAGGCGGAAGGACACGGCCTGGTCGAGCGTGGGCCGGGTGAGCAGCACGCGATAGCGGGTGACGCCGCCGCCGGCATCCTCGCGCCAGATGCTCGGCGCCGGACCGGCGGCGGTGGGCAGGGCGTCGAGCCGCGTGGCGTCGGCCGCGGCCCCCGTCGGCGGCCATGCGAAGAGTGGGGTGCGGCTGCCATCGTCCAGCGGCGCCGCCGCCTCCACCCGCAGCTTGTGCAGCCCGAGATCGGTGTCGCCGATCGGCGCCGGGCTGGTGAAGGTGAAGCGCACCGCCTCCAGCGCCCCGCCCGGCCAGTCCGCGGCGATGGCGGAGACATCCGGCGGCGTGTCCGGCGGCACCACCACCCACACCGCGCCGGTGGGCTGCGAGCGCCCGCCATACAGCGCGCGCGGCGGATCGTCGGCGGCCATGGCGGCGGCACGGTAATAGACCCGCTTCCACGACCCGCCGGGATTGTCGTTGCCGGAGATGAGGCCGAGCGGCTGGGCCTCGCCCGGCCCGCCGCCCAGCACGGGCGCCACCTGCCAGGTCGCGTCCGCCGATGCGATGCGCGCCACCGGCGGACCCATCATGTCCAGCTCCAGCGCCGCCTCGGCCACCCGCACGCGATAGAGGTCCACCCGCGCGACCGGCGCGCCCGGCCGCGCCTGCACCTTCACCCGGGCGCGGTAGGATCGCACGCCGCCGCCGATATCCACCTGGGTGCGCGCCACTTCCAGCTTCAGCGGCGAGGGCACCACCACCTGGGGCGCGGCGAAGGCCACGAAGCGCTTGCGCCGGCTGGCATCGGCCATGCTGGGCCACGCCGTCTCCACCTGCCCGGCGCTGCTGCCCAGCACGAGATACATGTGGATTTCCTTCGATCCGCGCGGGATCACCACCTCCCTGTCCGTGGCGGTCTGTGCCGTGCTGTTCACCCGGGTGAAGGGCTCGCGCAGCACGGTGGCCGCGAAGGCGTCGCGCAGGGCGGCCAGCCGGTCGGACAGGGTGAGCGACATGGGAATCTCGCCCAGCCCGGTGGCGATGCGGAATTTCGATTCCGTGGTCTCATAGACGAAATAGCCGGCGGCCCCGGCCATCGCGTCCCAGCTCAGCCGGGCGCGGTGTTCGCCCCGCGCGTCGGGCAGGCTCGCCAGCTTCACGTCCTCGTGCTCGGCGGTGATCACTGGCGGGCGCGGGTCGGAGGCGGAGGCGATCAGCGGCGCGGCGGACCAGTCGCCGGTGCGCTGGGGGGCGAGATTCTCCTGCGCCTGGGCCCACAGCGCGAGGCCGACATGGCCGGTGCTCGCGAAGTCGAGCTTCAGCCCGGGAATGGTGAGGCGGTAGCGGCGCGGCCCGATCACCGCGACCGGACCGGCCAGCACCTGCTTCGCGTCGTCCGAGATATAGGCGAGCGTGGCGCCGGACACGCTACCGGCATCCGCCCCGTTGAAACTCAGCACCAGGGGCGCGCCGGCGGCCCCGGGGAAACTGGTGGGCAGCCCGGCGGGCAGCGAGAGGTCGGCGGGCGGCGCGCCGGGCTTGCCCGCGGCGTAGAGCCGGCCGACGAGGCGGATCAGCTTCGGCCGCCGCACCGTCCAGTCCCAGGTGAAATCGACGGTGAGCGTGGCATTGCACAGGCTGGCCGGCGGCGCGGGTGGCGGCCCCATGTCCAGCCGCGCCGCGACCAGGCTCACCTTCGCCACTTTCGGCTCGGCGGCGGAGACGCTGGCGGCGGACCAGCCGCTCCACTGGCCGAAAATGTCCGCATGCGCCACGGCGTAGCGGATGGTGTTGGGCGTGGAGGCCGGATCGACCGGCCAGGTCTCGTCGGAGGCGCGCAGCTGGCCGGTGGCGTCGCCCACCTGCTGGCTGGTGGTGGCGCTGATCGGCTGGAACACGGTGGGCGCGTCGAACTTGCGCGGCCCCATCAGCGCCACGGTCGGCGCGGCGGGAGTGATGCCATAGCGCGCGGCGGCATAGGCGGCGACGCGGAACGGCGTGGCCTGCTGCACCTGGTCCCACATGAAGCGCACCAGGGCGCGGTAGCGCTGGTCGAGCGGCGGCGAGGCCAGACCGTCCAGCGCGGCGGCGAGATTGGCCGGGGCCGGCACCGGCAGGGCGGCGCCGGGCGGCGAGAGGATGGCGGCGTATTCCGCCGGCGCCGAATGTCCGTCGAGCCCCTTGGCGTAGGTCGCGGTCACCATGAAATCGAGCACGGTTCCCGCCGCGTTGGTGGCCGCGAGGTCGCGCACGAACGGATAGGCGGTGCCGAACCCGGCGATCAGGCTGGCCAGCGTGTCGGAGGACACGCCGAGCATCAGCGTGGAGATCGGCGCGAAATTGGTCGCCGCCTTCTTGCCGCCGCCGGCCAGGGCGAGATCGTGGTCCACCCGGAAATCGACGTGATGCTCGGGCGGAAAGCTCAGCATCATCTTGCGCAGATCGTCGAGCATGTCCGCCTGCAGCGACTTGACGATCGCCTTGGGGTCGGCGTCCACCCAGGGCGGCGCGGCATGGCCGGCCTCGATCTGCGGGTCCCATCCGGCGAAGGGCGCGCCGCGGCGGAAGCGGTCCAGCGCCGCGTCCACCGGCGCCACCGGGCTCGCGTTCATGCCCTGCTTGCCCCCCCAGTCCAGCACCCCGTTCCATTGCGGCGTGACCGGCAGGCCGACGATTTCCAGCTTCTGCCAGGCGGGATCGTTGGCCGCGCTGTTGGCGTCCAGCCCGCGCAGGTTGGTGACCGGCGCGGTGTTGGACATCACCACCAGCGACAGGATTCCCGCCCCGGAGAAGGAGAAGTTCTGCGCCCCCGCCCCCACCACCCTGAAGCCGACCATGGCCGAGAAATACGGCGCCCCGGCATAGGCGACGACGATCGCCGAACCGGCGGATGGCGTGATGGTGCCCTGCACGAAGGTCATCGGCGTGGACCACGCATAGGCGGCCCAGCCCAGCAGGAGCTGGAACGAGGTGACATCGGCGATCGGCTGGGCCGCCAGCACCGCCGCGCCGTGCGGCCGCCGCCATACCTGGAAGGGCTCGGTGGGCAGGCCGAGCTTGGGGTCCAGCATCCAGCGCAGCTGCACCATGCTGGTGGCGATGTTGCGCTTGGCGGCGATCTGCTTGGCGTCCACGCCGGTCTTCTTGGCGGCCACCGTCCAATCCACCACCGCGCCGGCGAGGATGAAGCGTTCGGGGTCGAGGATGCGCGATGCCATGGCCTCACTCCTCCCAGGGGGCGCGCAGGAGCGGCAGGTCCACGATGGCGTGGCGCTCCTCGGCGATCGGCATCCACGGATCGGTGCAGGCGGTCCGCACGAGATCGAGCGACAGCCGCTTGCCGCGGGCACCCGGCCCGAGCACCACCAGCGCCCGCTGGTCGCCCGGTGCCCGGATCATGCCGTTGGCGGCGACCGGCGCATCGGTCGTTGATCCCGGCTGCAACTCCAGCCAGTCGCGGCTGCCGAGCACCCAGCGCTGGGCGTTGGACAGGCCGGTGTCGTCGTCCACCTTCTCGGGATGGGCGCGCGCCCGCCACATCGGCTCCAGCGCATCGACCAGCACACCCACCGGCTGCGGCGGCCCGGCGGCCGGCTGCTCCCAGATCACCAGGATGCGCGTGCCCGGCGCCTTGTCCGGCGCCTCCATGCCCGCGAGACGCAGCTGTTCGTCGAGCTCGGCCCCCTGTGGCCGGCGGCCGTTGAAGAAGGTCCTGACGGCATCGAGCTTGCCGGCATCCAGCGCGCGGTGGCGGATCTTCACCGCCTGCATGTCGTTGGCGAAATGCACCAGGTTGTCGTAGGCGCCGGTGGAGAACACACGGCGATACAGGCGCGGCCCGTCCGCGTCATCCGCCGCCCCGGCATCGACCATCAGCACGTCCATGCGATAGTCCGTGTAGGGATCGAGCAAAATATTGATGCTCACCTGCGACTGCCGCTCGCGGCTGCCGTCCACGGGAACGCAGGTCAGCTTCTCCGTCGCCACCGCCTCCTGCAACGCCTCCTCCCAGGGCGAGAGGATGCCGGCCCCGGCGGACTTGATCGCGCCACCTTTCACCGGGAAGGGATGCGGCACGTTCGGCGCGGGCTTGGGATGGTTGGCGGAGGAAGCGGTGAAGCGGATGCGCAGCTCCTTGCCATAGGCGGCGAACAGCCGGTCCACATTGTGGGTGTTGAACACGATCTGCACGGGGTCGAGCCGGAAGGCGTGGGCCTCGCCGTCCTCCGGCGTGGTCATCAGCACCCAGGGATCGAGATGCGGCGGCGGGGTGGGGTCGGCGCGGAACCAGAAGCTTTGCGTGGCCCCGGCGGTGGCGTTGTCGCTCTTGCGCTTGCCGGTCCAGGTGGCCGAGACCTTGTAGAGCGCGCCGGGCACCAGATAGGCGTCGTCGGTGGCACCCGGCCCGAGGATCTGGGTGATGACCTGGCGCTCCTTGGTGATCTCGGTCTGCTCGGAATCGTGGCGGTCGATTTCCGCCTGCCCCAGCGCGTCGATGGCGGCGAGGTAATAGGGCGGGATCATGCCCATGCCCTGGGCGAGCTTGGCGCGCTCCTGGTCGTTCTTCGCGGTATCGACCAGGCCGATCTCGATGCGGTCGGCCTTCTTGCCGCCCTTCACCGTGATCCAGACCGGCAGGTAGCCATTGGCGCGCGGGTCCTGCGCCCAGCCGAGCACGTCTTCCACGTCATCCGCCCAGGGGCCGCCGGCATCGGTCCAGTGCGGCGGCAGCGGATGCGAGGTGACGCGGTCCGCGGCGGTGGCGGCGACGCGGGAGAGTTCCGTGCCGTCGGCGGCCAGAACGCGCGCCACCATGCGGCTGCCCTCCAGGAAGACCCGGCGCACGAACAGCAGGATATTCGCGTCGGCGAAGGCGTGGGTGTGGACCACCACCACGTCGTTCAGCGGGCCGTGCTTCACGCCGGCCTTGTCCAGCGCCTGCTTGATGCGCTCGGCGTTGCGCTCGGCATCGCCGAACACGACCAGCCGCCCGTCGTCGAAGATCGGCGATTGCAGCACGCGGGTCTGGCAATTCGGCTGGGTGGATGCGGCGGGCGCGGCGGCGGCGGCCTGGCCGAGGAAGGCCGTGCCGATCTCCTGGCGCGACAGCGCGTCGCCCCGGCCGACCTTGGCGATCACCGAGCTGGGATCGAAGGCCATGTCGGGCAGAACCTCCACGCGCATCGCCTTGTCCAGCAACCGCGCGGAGACGTTGGCCTGGGCCAGGGTGTTGACGCGGGCGAGCTGCGGCGCCACCGGGTTCTGCAACAGCGTGTCGAGCCGCCGCGCGACCACCGGGTCGAAACGGATGTTGCGCAGCGCGTCGGAAATCCGGTTCGGCACGGTGAGCACGGGGCCCGTGGTGCGCGGCGGCGTCGCGCATCTGATGCGCGCACCCACCACCGTGGCCGGCAGGATACCGCGCAGCGCGTCGATCTTGGGATCGCCCGAGCGCCAGGCCTCGTCCACCAGCAGGCTGGTCTCGGCGGGAGTCTTGCGCCGCGTCTCCGGCGGGTCGGGCCAGGCGATGCCCTCGAGCTCCCACCCCACCGGCGAGGGGCCGAGCCGTTCGTCGAGGAAGGTCCACAGCACGCGCGCCGGCGGCGCGGCGTCCTGGCAGACCGTACTCCAGCGCTGCTTGACCTGCTCCGTGCGCAGCTCGGTCTTCTCGATCGCCTTGGTCGCGGGGTCCGGCTCCCAGGTGAGCAGGGCGAGCTGGGCGCTGACATTCTCGTCGCTGGAATTGCCCGGCGTCCACCAGGTGGCCGGCGCGTTGCCGCCCAGCAGCGCGGGGCCACCGCCCGCCCGCTCCAGCGTCACCGCCGAGAGCGTGTAGGCATAGTATTCCGACCCGCGCTGCACGAAGCTGCCGGCGGTCTGGCCGGTGCTGCCGGTGACGGCGCTGCCGGCGAATTGCAGCCCGCCGGCGATGGGCGGCAGGTTGAGGCCGAGCACCAGCACGGAATCGATCGGCACCACCGGCAGGCGGGAATCGTTGTCCGCGGGCTGGGCCGCCTGCTGCACCCCCTCGCCCAGGCTGGTATCGATCGGCCGGTCCACCCCGGTGCCGACCAGCAGGGCGGGCGAGCGGCTCTTGAGCGAGAGTTTCTTGACGAGGTCGAACAGGTCCGGCTTGTCGTTGTCGTTGCCGATGGTGATCGAGACGCAGCCCTCGATCGAGAAGAAAAAGAAATCGATGTGGCCGCAGGCCTCGCCGTGGATATGCGTCTTGAACGAATCGGTCTTGCCGACCACGAGAATGTCGAGTTCCGCCGAGGCGCCGATGGAAATGATGAACAGGCGCAGCTCGCCCGACAGTTCGAACCGGCCGGCCAGCAGGAACGGGTCGAAGCCGATCACCGCGTCGAACCCGCCGGCGATGCGCAAATAGAGGCCGATATCGGTATCGCCCCAGGTGAACGAGGCGGCGGCGCCCACCCCGATGGCGAAGCCGGTGACGGCCGGCAGCCCCTTGTCGGGCAGCGCGTCGAGCCCGTTGCCCTTGATCATCAGGTAGCCGGTGGCCTTGATGATATCGAGCACCGAGACCGAGACCGGGTCCTGCCGCTGGCCGAGATAGAAATGCCAGTTCGAGGCATCGTGGAAATCGAAGAAGCTCTCCACGGGAATGCGGATCTTGATCAGGCCGGAAATGTCGTAGTCGAGGATCAGCCCGATCAGGAAATGGTCCGGCGTGATCTCGATGATCGCGAGAATGCCGCCGGAGCTGCCCATGCCGTCCAGCGCCGGTGGCGGCGAGATGATGCGCGCGTTGAGCACGATGGCGACGCGCGGCCCCGGCAGTTCCAGCAGCAGCGTGCCATCCAGATTGATGATGAAGCCGCCTTCCATCGAGCCGAGCAGGATGCCGACGCCGAAGGCCCAGTTGTCGATCTTCGGTTGCCACAGGATGTTGTGCTGCGTCGGCGACTGGATCAGGTGCGGCTGCCCCTCCGTCGCCTGCAGCCAGCCCAGCGCCGGGGCGGCGCCGTTGGTACCCAGCGAATCGTTGCGGGCATAGTTCATGCCGAAGATGCCGCGGAAGCCGAAGATGCCGATGCCCGATGTGCCCAGCGGAATGCCGACGGGAAGCACGATGTTGAGGCCGACATACACCGCCGTGGCGGTCTGGCCGGGATGGTTGGGGTCGGGGATCGACTGCATCTCGAAGGCGGCGGCCACGCGCAGGCTGATCGGGCGGATGGTGACGTCGATCTGGCCGGAAATCTTGCTGGTATTGGGCGCGTCGCCGGCGCCGATTTCCAGATAGCCGCGCCCGGCGATGGCGCCGGGCACGTCGATGCTGGCGCCGAAGGCGGTGAGTTCGGGCGGGCGGATCGGCTCCTCGAGATAGACGCGCAGGCGGGCGCGCTCGATGGTCACCACGCCGAGATCGATGCCGCAGCCGATATCCACCTCGAAGGTGAGCGGGTTGGTGCGCGAGAGGCGGGCGGCGAGAATCTTCAGCACCTTGTCGAAGGGCGAAGCCACCTTGATGGCGCCGCCGCGCGCGACATCGATGGTGAAGCCGCGCGAGGCGTCGAACACCGGCTTGAGGGTGAAGGTGGGATTCTGCGCGTCATCGCGATTGCCGAAGCGCAGGCCGATCGCCTTGTAGCGCACGGCGAGCGGGAAGTTCGGGTCGATGGTGATGAGATGGGTGCCGCCGATCTCGATATCGGCCGACCAGTCCGCCTCCACGTCGAACAGCAGATAGGCCTCGATCTCGCCGGAATTGTGGTCGCGCTGGAGGTATTCCGCGCCGAACACGATCACCCGCTCCACGCGGAACCACGGGATCAGCGCCACCGCGCCGGGAATGGCGAGGCCCGCCACGGTCAACGCCGCATCGACCGCGCCGCCGCTGTTGCCGGAGCTGAGATCGACCAGCATCGGCCAGAAGGAGAGGTAGGAGCCGAACAGGGTCAGCCACACATCCTTGTTGGCCGGCCGCGGCTCGCCGGGCAGCCAGCCGAATGCGAACAGCCCGTCCTTGTCCGCGGGGTCGGCGCCGACCTGGATCATCGCGGTGACCAGCCCGGTGGCCTGGTCGCTCTGCGCCAGCAGCTTGAGTTGCGTGATGCCGTCGGAAGGATTGTCCGGCGCCAGCGGCGCGCCGTTCTGCATCGTGCGGCCCTGGCTGGGCGGGGTGTTGCCGGGGAGCTGGCCGCTATTGCTGACCTTTTCCTCGGCCGCCGTCTGGATGTCGATCTCCATATCGACTTCCACGGCGACCAGCACGTTCTGGACGATGCGCACCTTGAGCTTGGCCGAGCGGAACCAGCTGGGCGGCGGCGGGGCGTTGGGCGCCGGCGGATCGGTGACCGGGATCACCGGCGGCGGGTTGGGCGCGGCGGGGCGGGTCAGCACGCGCTGGCCCTGGCGCTCCGGCCGGTTCAGGCCGGGGGGCAACTCCAGCGTGGCGCGCCAGAAATTGCGCCGGTTGGTCCCGCCATGGCCCTGCCAGTTGGTCTTCCATGCGGCGAGCGAGGGGAAGCGCGATCCCGCCGCCGGGTACTGGCTGGTATCCGCCGGGTCGGGGTCAATGGTGAAGCTGAAATTGCGGCTGGCATGCAGCGCGCGCAGCCCCTCGCGCACCGCGATCGCGCGGCGGCGGGCGAGCTTGTAGTTGTAGTCGAGCTTGGCGTCGGAGGCATCGGCCTCGAAACTCGCCTCGCCGAAGATGGTGATGGTGGTGCCAGCGGGCACGATCGTGTCGAGCACGGTGCGGTAGGCGTCGAACGAATTCTGCCCGCCGGGCAGCCGCCCATCGCCGCGCGCGTCGGACACGGCCTGTTTCGTCCAGATATTGTCGGCATTCGCCGCGTAGGCGCCGAGTTGCGCGACCTCCTGCTGCGGATTGTCGATCTTGGCGGGCTCGTCGAAATAGAAATAGTAGAACAGCTCGGTATCGACGGCCGCACCGGGGATGCGCGCGCGTACCGTCACGGTCTGGCCGGCGGGAACCGGAATGGTAAAGGTGGCGGCCGGCCCGGTTTCGGCCCCGCCGGGCGGGCTGCTCCACATCACCTGCGCGTTCTGCGGGTCGGTGGTCAGCGTGACATCCGTGTCGTTCTGGTAGGCGATGACGATCTGCGGGTCGGTGGGCGCCGCATCCGCCGTGGCCGGCTGGGCGGGCGTGGCGCCGCCGCCGGGCACCGGCAGGCTCTGCTGGGGGGTGCGCAGCGTGGCGGTGATGGTCAGCGTCGCGGTCTTGTGCGTGCCCGCCGTGCTGTCCTGCGCCGCGACCACCAGGCTCGCCTGGGGCGTGGTGGAAAGATCGACGTTGAACAGCCGGCCGCTCTGCGCGGCGGCGCCACCGATGGCGAGGCTGGTGGTGTAGGGCGGCATGCCGCCCTGCACGTCGATCACCATGCGCGTCTGGGCCGGCAGCGAGACGCGCGCGGCGGTGGGCGACAGCCGCTCGATGCCGTAGGCCTTGTTGTCGGCGTCGAAGAACCGCGCCGACAGCACCAGGTCGCCATGGCCCTGGTCGATCACCGCCAGCTCGAAATCGCCGGACACGCCGGCGCTGTTGCCGAAGCCGATCAGCAGGTCCTGCACGCCCGCCTCGATGGCGAGGTCCTGCGCGCCGTGCGGGGAGATGAAGATTCGCGCCTCGGGCAGGTACAGCCCGCCCCAGTCGTCGCCGAAGCCGAACTTGTCCACCACCTCCGGCGGCGTGGAATCGTTGGAGAGGTCGAGCACCGCCTTGCGGAAGCCGAACCCCACCACCCGGTCGCTCGGCCCGCCGATGAAGGCGTAGGGCGGGGTCATCGAGATCAGCTCGGCGATGCCGATATCGCCGGGATCGTCGAGCCCGTCCGCGCCGGCGGAGACCAGGGCGAAGCCGAGCTGGGCGTTCAGCGCGTTGCCGTGGGTGAGGCGGAAGCGCAGCTTGGGCAGGTTGAGCGCCACTTCCTTGAAGCTGGGGTCGGGCACCAGCAGGCCGCGATCGTCCATCTTGGCCGGGTGGAAGAAGGGCGGCCGCACGGAGGGCAGGTTGACGATCAGGTCGAGCGTGAAGCCGCTCGACGGATAGTCGGATGGCGCGGGATCGACCGGCAGCGTGTCCCACACGTTGAGCACGTTGCGCGCGTTGTCGAACGCGCCGACGGGGATGGTGTTCGCACCCTGGCCGATGATCAGCGAGCCGTCGCGCGGCACGAACAGCTCGAAATCGATCGAGGTCTCCGACAGGTCGAAGATGGGCGCGCGCCGCTGCGGGTCGAACGGCGGCGCCGCCTCGGAGGTCTGGGCGGCGATCTGCAGCCGGCCCTTGGCGATATCCACCAGGCCCTGGCCGTTGAACTCGGCTCGGCCGCGGACGGCGATGCCGAAATCGTCGCTGGCGATCTCGTAGCTCGCCACGCGCAGGACGGAGAGGGCCGCGTGGTTGGCGCCGAGATTGTCGCCCTTCAGCAGGTAGGGAATGACCAGATCGGCCAGCGCCAGATTCGCCATTCGCCATCCCCCCGCCGGCCGGGGCGGGCCGGATCACGTCATCGGATGAAGCGCACCCGTTGTGAATATACGTGAACCAAATTCCATCTCCGCAAGCGAAGACATGGCGTCACCGTCGCCGCGCCGGCCCCGGGCGGGGCTTGCATGACGAAACGTAATAAGCCCGCAACGCCGCCGCCGGGGGGAATGGCTTCGGCGCTGCGCCGATCGTTCCGAAATGTATCTGCGGAACGATCGTACGCCCACGAGGATGTGATGATACCGGCCGGGTCGGCTGGCGGCGGCGCGCCGAACAAGGGTATCAGACGCGGATCACCTTGCCGGGATTCATGATATTCTTCGGGTCGAAGGCGCGCTTGATCAGCCGCATCGCATCCAGCTCCACCCGGGCCGCGTAGTGTTCCAGCTCCTCGATCTTGCGCTGGCCGATGCCATGCTCGGCGGAGATCGAGCCGGAGAAATCCTGCAGCAGGTCGCCCACCATGCGGGTCAGCGCGGGCGTGTATTGCGACCAGGCATCCTCGTCCATGCCGTTCTGCGGGCGGAAATTGAAGTGCAGGTTGCCGTCGCCCATATGGCCGATCGGCTGCGGGCGGACATCGGCGAGGATGGCGCGCGCGGCGGCGTTGGCGCGCTCGATGAATTCGGGAATGCGCGAACTAGCGACGGAGATGTCGTAGCTGATCGAGGGGCCCTCGGCGCGCCCGGCCTCGGCCTGGGATTCGCGGATGTGCCACATGTTGCGGGCCTGCGCCTCGTTGCGCGCCACCGTGGCGTCCAGCACCAGCTCCTGCTCCATCATGGCGCCGAGGAAATCCTCCAGCCGCCGCGCCATGCCACCCGCCTCGTCCGTGTGGGTGGAGGACCATTCCATCAGCAGATACCAGGTGGCGTCCGAGGGCAGCGGGTCCTGCGTGCCGGGGATGTGGCGCAGCGACATGTCCGTGGCGTCGCGGTGCATCAGCTCGCAGCTCGTCACGCTGTCGCCGCTCGCGGCATGGGCGGCGGCCAGCACCCGCACGCCGGCCGCCGGCGAGGGGATGGCGACCCAGGCGGTGGCCACGTCGTGCGGCTTCGGCCAGATCTTCAGCACCGCCTTGGTGATGATGCCCAGCGTGCCCTCCGCACCAATGAACAGGTGCTTGAGGTCATAGCCGGTGTTGTTCTTCTTCAGCGCGCGCAGCCCGTTCCACACCTCGCCGCTGGGCAGCACCACCTCCAGCCCCAGCACGAAGCCGCGCGTGTTGCCGTAATGCAGCACCTGCGCGCCGCCGGCATTGGTGGAGATGTTGCCGCCGATCATGCACGACCCGCCGGCGCCGAGGCTGAGCGGCAGCAGCCGGTCGTGCCGGGCGGCCACGTCCTGCAGGTGCTGCAGCACGCAGCCGGCCTCCACCGTCATCGTGAAGCCGTCGGCGTCCACGTCGATCACCCGGTTCATGCGGGCCAGCGACAGCACGATGCCGGTATGGGCGGGGTACGGCGTGGCGCCGCCCATCAGCCCGGTATTGCCGCCCTGCGGCACGATGCCGACGCCATGCGCGTTGCACAGGCTGACCACCGCGGCCACCTCCTCGGTGCTCGCCGGCCGCACCACGGCGGCGGCATGGCCGGTGTAGCGGCGCCCCCAATCGGTCACGAAGGCGCCGATATCGGCGGCATCGGTCAGCAGGCCGCGCGGGCCGACGATGGCGGCGAGTTCGGCGAGAAAATCAGGCGTGACGGCGGCCCGCGGAATGACGGGCGGGTGGCTGAGTTCCATGGCGAATCCCCTTTGGGGAAACGATGGATCAGAAATCGAGGTCCGCATAGTGCTCGGGCGGCGTCATGCCCGGCACCCGGTCCGCCAGCAGCGGCCGGAAGCTGGGGCGGGACTTCACCCGCGCGTACCATTCGCGCGCCGGCGGGCTGATGCTCCAATCCACGTCGCCCTGGAAATCGAGCACCGAGAGATGCGAAGCCGCGGCGAAATCGGCCAGCGAGATGGAGGCGCCGGCCAGCCATTTGCGCGTCTCCGCCAGCCAGCCGAGATAGGCGATGTGCTCGCGCAGGTTGAGGTAGCCGGCGCGCAGCGCCTGGGCGTCCGGCTGGCCGCGACCCGAGAGGCGCTTGAGGTATTTCTCGCCGTTGAGGTTGCGGGTGACGTCCAAGGCGAATTTCTCGTCGAACCACGCGGTCAGGCGCCGCACCTCCACCCGCTCGGCCAGCGTCTGGCCGATCAGGGGCGTGTCGGGATACGCCTCCTCCAGATACTCGCAGATCACCGCCGAGCCGGGCACGGCCAGGCCGTTATCCTCCAGCAGCGTCGGCACCGTGGCGGCGGGATTCAGCTCCAGATATTCGGCCCGGTGCTCCCAGGTCTTTTCCAGCCGCAGCTCGAACGGCAGCCGCTTCTCGGCCAGCACGAGGCGAACCTTGCGGCAATAGGGCGAGAGCGGCAGGTGGAAGACGAATCGCATCGCTCCGCTTATCGCACCGCAGCGGAGGCGCGCCAAGGCACGCCGCCGTTATTTGATCGGGGTGGGCTCCTTCGCACTCTCTATTGTGCTTGCGTTGCGTCTGGCGCTGTCAAGGCACGCTTCGCTCAAGGGCCTTGACAGCGCCAG
>CAMFLK010000055.1 GCA_945957135.1 uncultured Rhodospirillales bacterium | reverse complement strand
TGCCTGCCGACCCGAAGCCCTTGATCTTGGAGACTTCGGTCTGCCAGTCGGAGAAGCCGAACGGCGTGTAGTTGATCATGATGTCCTCGGCCGGGACGCCCTTCTGCTTCAGGTAGGCCTCGAGGATCTTGTTGGTCGTGCGGGGATAGACGTAGTCGGTGCCTTCGAGCACCCAACGCTTCACGCCGCCGCCTTCGGCGCTCATGAGGTAGTCGACCGCCGGGATGGCCTGCTGGTTCGGGGCGGCGCCGGTGTAGAACACGTTGCGCTCGGATTCCTCGCCCTCGTACTGGACCGGATAGAACAGGATCGAGTCGAGCTCCTTGAACACCGGCAGCACCGACTTGCGCGAGACCGAGGTCCAGCAGCCGAACACGGCCGAGACCTTGTCCTTGGCGATGAGCTCCTTGGCCTTCTCGGCGAACAGCGGCCAGTTCGACGCCGGGTCGACCACCACCGCCTCCAGCTTCTTGCCGAGCACGCCGCCCTTCTTGTTCTGCTCGTCGATGAGCATGAGCATCACGTCCTTCAGCGTGGTCTCGCTGATGGCCATGGTGCCGGAGAGCGAATGCAGGATGCCGACCTTGATGGTGGCAGGTGCCTGGGCGTGGACCGGGGCGGAGGCGAGGCCGGCCGCCGCGGCGGCGGCAAGGCCGAGGCCCCGCAGCCAGGTTCGGACAGATCCCATGAAGTCGTTCCTTGCTGAAGTTGGCTCTTGTGCGGGCGGTGGCGTTTCACGCCTTACCGGCCCGTAATGTGCAAGGGTCGTGCCATCGACAGCCCTGGGAAGCGCCGGCGCGCGGGCTCCGTCGCTTCTCGTGATTTTGCTTGCGTTGCGGGGGCCGGCGTCAGCAGCGTGGCTTGACCAGGGCGAGCACGGCGCCGCCCTCCGAAGAAGGCGGGCGTTTCCATCCCCCCGCGCGCGCATGCGGCGAAACTGTCCAGAAAGCGGCACCGCTGGCTATTTTTTGGGCGGATCGATCATGCGAAGTTTTGGCCTGCGCGACCCTGGGTTGGGTTATGATCGGCGCGAAGGGGAACGGGTCGCATGGTGGAATTCGGCATTTTCTGGGTGCTTGTCCTGGTGCTGGTGGTCGTGGTGGTGTTCGCCGGCGCCAAGACCGTGCCGCAGGGCCAGGTGTGGACGGTGGAACGCTTCGGCGCCTTCACCAAGGAATTGCCGCCCGGCCTCAACTTCCTCCTCCCGTTCATCGACCGCATCGGCCGCAAGGTGAACGTGCAGGAGCAGGTGCTCGACATTCCCGAGCAGAGCGTCATCACCAAGGACAACGCCACCGTGGCGGTGGACGGCGTCATCTATTACCGCGTGCTGGAAGCCTCCAAGGCCGCCTACGAGGTGAACAACCTCAACCAGGCGCTCAGCACGCTGGCCATGACCAATATCCGCGCGGTGATCGGCGAGCTGGAGCTGGATGCGGCGCTGTCCTCGCGCGAGCGCATCAACTCCCAGCTGCTGGTGATCCTCGACGGCGCCACCCAGGCCTGGGGCGTGAAGGTCCACCGGGTGGAACTCCGCCGCATCGAACCGCCCGCCAACCTGATCCAGGCGATGAACCTGCAGATGAGCGCCGAGCGCGAGCGCCGCGCCGCCGTCACCAAGGCGGATGGCGAGCGGCAGGCGGCGGTGATGCGGGCGGAGGGCCAGAAGCAGAGCCTGATCCTCGCCGCCGAGGGCCGCCAGCAGGCCGCCCAGCGCGACGCCGAGGCGCGCGAGCGGCTGGCCCAGGCCGAGGCGGTGGCCACCCAGGCGGTGGCCCATGCGGCGCGCGACAGCGGCGAGGCGGCGCTGCGCTACTTCATCGCCCAGCGCTATGTGGAGGCGTTCTCGGCCCTCGCCGCCTCGCCCAATTCGCGGCTGGTGGTGGTGCCGATGGAAGCCTCCGCCATGGCCGGTGGCATCGCCCAGGCGATGGAGCTGCTGCGCGCGCCCCAGGCTGCCGCCCCTCCAGGCTCGGTGCCGCGGGTCTAGGCGATGGACGTGCAACCCGGCCTCGCCTGGCTCGTCGCCGGCATGGTGCTGCTGGTGGCGGAGGTGTTCTGCCCCGGCGCCTTCATGATGTGGCTCGGCCTCGCGGCGCTGGGCACGGGGGCGGCGACCCTGCTGTGGAACGTGGCCTTCGCCAACGAGGTGGTGGTGTTCGCGGCCCTGGCCGCCGCCTCGATCGGCCTCGCCCTGTGGGTGCGGCGCGGGCGCCAGCCCAGGATCAACCAGCCCTCCGCCTTCCTGGTGGGGCGGCGGGCGCGGGCGCTGGCCTTCGAGGGGCGCGAGGGGCGGGTTCGGCTGGGCGACAGCGACTGGTCCGCCCGGCTGGCGCCGGGCATGCCCATCCCGGCGGCGGATGCCGCGCTGGTGGTGCTGGGCGTGGAGGGTACGGTGCTGGTGGTGGGTCCGCCGCCCGCGCCGTGAACGATCATGACGGAGAGATGTCTTGGCGACGGTGAAGGAGTTGGGGGCGGCGATCGCGGCCCATCCCAACAAGGTGCTGCAGGTGTTCCTGGGGTTCGACCTGTGGATCGCGGTGATGGCCACCGGCAAGATGGGGTCCACCACCTTCCGGGCCGGCGGCACCCGCGCCGGGCCGGACGACCCGGACAGCATCGTGAAGATCCCGCTGCCCAGCATCGGCAACGGCATCGTGATCGGCGTGGACATCACCCTGCCGCCGGACGGCTTCCGCTTGCAGCCGTGAATGCGCTAACCTGACCGCCGCCGAGGGAAACCCGCCATGCCGCCCGCCGCCAGGGTCACGGACCAGGTGCTGCAGACCGCGCCGCACTGCCACGCCCCCATCCATCCGCCGGCACCGACGCCCACGCCGGTGCCGCACCCCGCCCTGCCGCTGATGATCATTCCGCCCGGCCAGCCGACGGTGCTGATCGGCCACATGCCCGCCGCCCGCTCGACGGACATGACCATGCCCTGCATGCTGCCCGGCTGCGTGCCGGCCGGGCCGGGGATGATCGCCATGGGCTCGGCCACGGTGCTGATCGGAAACATGCCGGCGGCACGGGTGGGCGACCAGACCGTCCACACCAGCTGCGTCGCGCCGATCCCGTCGCCCACCGGCATGATCCTGCCGCCCGGCGAGCCGACGGTGATGATCGGCGGCTGATCCGTGCGGCGCGGCCATTTCGCGGCGCTGGCGCCGCTATGCCCGCGCTGCCGCGCGGCCCCGCTTGGCCTCGGCGTGGTGGAGCTGGCGCGCGGCGAGGACATCCTGGCGGGCACGCTGGAATGCCCGGCCGAGGGATGCCGCCAGGAATACCCGATCCTCGACGGCATTCCCGTGCTGGTGCCGGACGTCGCCGGCTGGGTCGCCAACAATCTCTGGCACGTCACCGCGCGCGACGACCTGCCGCCGCGCCTGGAAACATTGATCGGCGACGCCGCCGGGCCGGGCAGCGCGTTCGACACCACGCGCTACCATCTCGGCAGCTACGGCCACGACCATTGGGGCGCGTTCGACCCGGCGGAGACCGACCCGCAGGCCCCGCCCGGCGCCGTCGCCCGCTGCCTCGCGGCCGGGCTGGACCTGCTGGGCGACCTGCCCGCCGGCCCCGCGCTGGATATCGGCTGCGCCGTGGGCCGCACCAGCTTCGAGCTCGCCCGGCGCGGCGGGCTGGTGCTGGGGGTGGACCTCAACTTCGCCATGCTGCGCCTCGCCCGCCGCGTGCTGACCGATGGGGCGGTGAGCTATCCGCGCCGGCGCATCGGCGTGGTCTATGACCGCCGCAGCTTTCCCGTCCCGACCGAGGGGGCGGAGCGGCTGGATTTCTGGTGCTGCGACGCGCTCGCCTTGCCCTTCGCCCCCGCGCGCTTCGCCACCGTCGCCGCGCTCAACGTGCTGGACTGCGTGGCCGCCCCGCCCACCGTGCTGGCCGGCATCGCCGCCGCGCTGATCCCCGGCGGCGGGGCGGTGCTGGCCACGCCCTATGACTGGTCCGGCGCCGTCACCCCGCCCGCCGCCTGGCTGGGCGGCCATTCCCAGCGCGGCCCCTCGGGCGGCGCGGGGGAGCCGATGCTGCGCGCCCTGCTCACCCAAGGTGCGCACCCGAATGCCGTGCCCGGCCTCGCCATCGCCGGGGAGATCGACGCCTTTCCCTGGCATGTGCGGCTGCACGACCGCAGCACCATGCTCTACCGCACCCATGTCGTCGCGGTGCGGCGGCAGGTGGACAAGCCGTCATGCGATTCCGCTTGAACGCGCCGCGCGCGCGGGCCATGTCGGCGCCATGAGGATCTTCATCAACCGGACCACCGGCTCACAGGACGGCGGGGGGCCGATCCTGGACATGACGGCGGACGGCCAGTTCCGCACGCCGCCGCAGCCCACCCTGTCCGACCGCATCTTCGGCTATGCGGTGATCGCGGCGGTGATCGCCGGCGGCCTGGCGGTGGCGGCGCTGGCGCTGTGGTTCGCGATGATCCTGATCCCCATCGCCATCCTGGCCGGGCTGGTCGCCTATGCCACGCTGCGCTGGCGGCTGTGGCGCGCGGGCATCACCCTGCGCGGCGGCCCCACCGGCCGGGGCTGATCCCCTTCTACGGCTCCACGCAATCCGGCTTCGGCTCCGGCGCGATGCGCACCAGCGTCGGGGTGGGGCCGGCCAGCAGCGCCTCCGCCTTGCCCGCCCCCTGCAGCTGGGAGGCGCCGCCCGGCTCGTCGAACCACGGCGCGGCCTGGCCGATATCCACCTCCATCTGCCGCACCACCACGAAGCGGGAATAGATCAGGTCCTTGCACACATAGGGCAGGGCGCGCGAGGGGTAGGCGGCGCCGGCCAGGCTGAAGGTGGAGCCGCTGTCCTTGCCGTAGCGGTCCAGCACGGTGCCCGGCGCCAGCACCACGCGCTGGGGCGGCGCGGCGAACCCGTCATGCGGCGGCCAGCACACGTCGTCGCCCTTGCGCCATTTCGCCGCCAGGCCGGGGCGCAGCGGATTGGCCGCGGGGTAGCAGCCGCCGCCGGCGGTCTGCGGGTCCGCTCCGCCCGCGCAGGCGGCCAGCCCGATCAGGGCGACCCCGGCCAGCAGCGACGCGACGAAGGGCTTGATCCGCCGGGGCATTCGCGTTCCTCCGCCTTGCCGTTCCTCAACGATAACTTTCGGCAACGGCATCGGCGCTGTCAATCGCCGCTGCGCGATCCGCCGCTTGTTGTCTATGCTGCGCTCCGCATGACGGGAGAACGTGGATGAGCGAGGATTTTGCCGAGGGCGCGGCCTATGTGCGCGGCCGTTTCGTGCCCTTCGCCGAGGCGAGCCTGCCGGTAAACGACTGGGGCTTCACGCGCTCGGACGTGGTGTACGACGTGGTCCACGTGGTCAACGGCGCGTTCTTCCGCCTGCCGGACCATCTGGAGCGCTTCCAGCGCGCCATGGACCGCCGCCGCATCCACCCGCCGGAGACGCTGGCGGAGATGGAGGACATCCTGCACCGCTGCGTCGCCCTGGCCGGGCTGGCCGATTCCTACGTCGCCATGGTCGCCTCGCGCGGCCGGCCGCGCGCCGCCGGATCGCGCCGGCCGGCGGATTGCGAGAACCATTTCATCGCCTACGCCCTGCCCTGGGTGGACGTGGTACCCAAGGACGTGCAGGCGCGCGGCGCGCATCTGTGGATCGCCTCCACCCCGCGCGTGCCCGATGCCAGCGTCGATCCCACGGTGAAGAACTACCAGTGGAACGACCTCACCTCCGGGCTGATGGAGGCGCATGACAACGGCTACGACACCGCCGTGCTGTGCGATTCCGAGGGGTTCGTGACGGAGGGGCCGGGCTTCAACGTGTTCGTGGTGAAGGACGGCCAGGTGCTCACCCCCGATCGCGGCAGCCTGCAGGGCATCACCCGCCGCTCGGTGCTGGAGCTGTGCGCGGAACTCGGCATTCCCGCCGCCATCGCCCCGGTGCCGCGCGCGCTGCTGGAGGATGCCGACGAGGTGTTCCTGGCCACCACCGCCGGCGGCGTGATGCCGGTCTCGCGCGTCGGTCCGCGGATCATGGGCAACGACCGCCCCGGCCCGCTCTCCGCGCGGCTGAAGGAGGTGTACTGGGCGAAGCACGCCGAGGGCTGGCACGCCACGCCGGTGCGCGCGCTGGTGCCGGCGGCGGCGGACTGAGGGTACGCGCCGCCACCCCGGCATCGAGCCAGGGAAAAAAAGAATAGTCAGCCGGTCGGGGTTGCGGGAAAGGCGGCGAGGGCCGAGGAGGGCGGGCACTATCCCGACCATTCGCCGAGCCGCTTCACGGTGAGGGTCGGCCTGCCGCGTCGTGACAGCAGGCGGCGAGGGATGACGGCCCAGTTGACGGGCCGGAGGCGGATGATGCGGCGGGGCTGCGCCTGCGCCCGGCGGCGTGGTGCCGACGGGCGGGGGCCGCGCTTGCGAGGACGGGCGGGCGCCTTGCGCGCTTTCACCTCGACATATTCGACCTCCGGCTCGGGGGGCACGACCAGCGTGCCCGCCTTCCAGCTCGCGAGGAGTTCGTCGAAGGCCTTCAGGCTGGCGATCACCTCCTGGATTTCCGCGGCCTGCCGTCGGCTGAGGACCAGCTTCGCCCACACCCCACCCAGCAGGGCAGAGAGCATCTGCACGATCCGGGTGAAGGGGCTGGGCGGGGTCATCGGGGCGGTCTCCTGTTTGGGTGTTGTGAACTGACTATCGACAATTTAACAAACTGAGCGAGCGTTGCAAGGGGAAAATACATGTATTTTTGTAACTTATTGTATCAAACGATCCCGACCTGATCGAGCGTGGCGCCGTGCTCGCGCCCGTCAAGGGTCGCTTCGCTCAAGTCCCTTGACGGGCACTGCGCGCGACGCCTTTCGAGATACAGGCCGGGACGGGGAAAGGCCCTTTTCAGCCGAACAGGGAAAGGGATGAGGGAAGGGGATTCCCATTCCCCCGTCATGGCCGGGACGGAGCCCGGCCATGACGAGTATTGGATGGCGATTTTGAAAGAAGAAGCCAGGGCGAAGCAATATATCAGAAGTTTTTTGGTTCTTTTTTTCAAAAAAGAACCGCTTTCTTCCTTGCTTCCTCTACCCCAGCAGCAACCGTATCGCGGCGGTCCAGGAGAAATCGGCGCCGCCGGCGCCGGCGCCGTTGGTGGGGTCGAAATATTCCAGCGTGCCTGCCGCGTCGATCAGGCCGGCGGTGTCGGCGCGCACCTGGGCGGCCAGTGCCGCCTCGCCGGCCCAGTCCAGCCCGTCGGCGATCATCCAGTTGACCACCGCCCAGATCGGGCCGCGCCAGTAGCGCAGCGGCTCGAATTGCGGCGCGGCGGGGTCGGTGGAGGGCACCAGATGCGGCACCTGCCCGGCCCAGCGCCGCAGCGTGGCGGCGGCGGCCGCGGATTGGGCCGGGGTCGCGGCGCGGGCATAGAGCGGCAGGAACCCGGCGGAGGTGGCGACGGAGACCGGCGCGTCCGCGAGCAGGTCGCGCGCCGTCCATAGCCCGGCGGATTCGGTCCACAGCCGCGCCAGCCCGCCCTCCAGCCGGGCGATGCGCGCCTCCGTCGCGGCGACTTCCGCCGGCGTGCCGAAGCGGCGGGCGAGCTCGGCCAGGTCGCGTTCGGCGCGCAGCAGGATGGCGTTGGTGGCGGGGTCGGCGACGCGGAACGGGGCGGCGGCGAACATGCGCGCGGGGTCCCAGCCCAACGCGCGGTAGCAATCCACCAGATGGATGTAGCGCTGGTAGTCCTCGGCGCGCGGCCGCATCGCCGCGTCGATATGGCCGGTGTCGCGGCGGATCACCTGGGTGGTGGTGGTGGTGGGCACGCGGGCCATGGCCGCATCCCAGGAAGGCGAGTTGTCCATGCCGCTTTCCCAGGGATGCAGCGTGGCGACGAGGCCGGTGCCCTGCGGGTCGCGCGCCCGCTGCCACCACAGATGGTTGCGCAGCAGGGATGGATAGATGGCGGCGGCGCGGGCCGGGCCGGCCTCCTTGTCGCGCGCCAGCAGCGCGCGCACCGCCGTCGCCAGCACCGGCGGCTGGGTGATGCCGGAGGTGGGCGGCGTGTGGGTGGTGCCCCACACGTCCGGGCCGGGGAAATACGTGTCGGCCGGGGCGTGGAACACGATGTGCGGAATCAGCCCGTCATCCCACTGGCCCTCGAGCAGCCGCTCGATCTCGCGCCAGCCGCGCGCGGCGTCGAAGGTGGCGAAGCCCATGGCGACGAAGGCCGAATCCCAGTTCCACTGGAACGGGTAGAGCCGCGCGGTGGGCACGGTGTAGCCGCCGCGGTCGTTGGCCAGCATCGTGGCGCGGGCGGCGGCGAGACTGTCGGTCATGCTGGCTCCGCGATGGCGGCGCCCGTGGTTCCGTCCATCCAGCGGATGCGGCCGGGCAGGGGGCGCAGGAAAAGCGTGTCGCCGGGCGCGGCGGCGCGATCGGCCGGCGTCACCACGCGCAGCCGCTGGTCCATCGCCCGGCCGGTCAGCAGCAGGTGCGAGCCCATCGGCTCCGCGACCTGCACGGTGAAGGCGAAACCGTCATCCGCCGTGCATTCCACCAGATCCTCGCCGCGAATGCCCATCACCGGCTCGGCGACAGCGGGCACCGGCAGGTCCAGCACCGTCGCGCCGGGCGCGAGGCGGATCAGGTTCATCGGCGGGCTGCCGACGAAGCCGCCGACGAACATACTGGCGGGATGGGCGTAGATCTCCGCCGGCGTGGCGATCTGTTCGATGCGGCCGCGATACATCAGCGCGATGCGGTCGGCGAGGCCCATCGCCTCGGTCTGGTCATGGGTGACGTAGATGGTGGTGGTGCCCGCCTCGCGCAGCACGGATTTCAGCTCGGCGCGCATATCGAGCCGCAGCAGCGCGTCGAGATTGGACAGGGGCTCGTCCATCAGCAGCACGGCGGGCTCCACCGCCAGCGCGCGGGCCACCGCCACCCGCTGGCGCTGGCCGCCCGAGAGCTGGGCGGGGTAGCGGTCGAGATAAGGGCCGATCTGCAGCAGCCCGGCCGCGCGATCCACCTGCCGCGTGATGCGCGCGGCATCCGCCCCGGCCATGGTCAGGCCGAAGGCGACGTTCTGCCGCACCGTCATATGCGGAAACACCGCGTAGTTCTGGAACACCATCGCCAGCCCCCGCTTGCGCGGCGGCAGGGCGGTGACGTCGCGCCCGCCGATCAGCACGCGCCCGGCGCTGGCGGTCTCCAGCCCGGCGACGATGCGCAGCAGCGTGGTCTTGCCGCAGCCGGAGGGGCCGAGCAGGGCCACGAATTCGCCATCGGAAACGGCGAGGTCGATCTGCCCGAGGGCGGTGGTGCGGCCGAAACTCTTGGCCACGCCGTCGATGCGGATATCAGCCATCTTGCGCTGTGCTCATCGGCTGGCGATCCCCCACATGGCGAACAGGTGCTTGCGGACAAGGAAGATGAAAACGACGGACGGCACGATCAGCATGAACCCGCCGGCGAACTGCACGTGCAGCGGGCTTTCGGCCAGCACCGTCAGCAGATAGGCGGTCAGCGTGCGGTGGCGCACGGTCAGCACCGCCGCCGCGAACACCTCGTTCCACGAGATGACGAAGGCGAAGATCGCGGTCGCCGCGATGCCCGGCAAGGCGAGCGGCAGCACCACGCGCAGGAAGCCGCGCAGGCGGGAACAGCCGAACACCCAGGCGGCTTCCTCGAACTCGCGCGGGATCGCCTGGAACAGCGAGGCGGAGACGAGAACCGCGAAGGGCAGGGCGAGTGCCGTGTGCATCAGCGCCACCCCCAGCGGCCGGTCGTAGAGATCGAATTGGATGAAGGTGACGGCGAGCGGCAAGGCGAGGATGCCCACCGGAAAGGCGCGGGTCAGCAGGATCAGCAGCCGGTAGGTGGTGGCGCCGCGGAAGCTGTAGCGGGCCAGCGCATAGCCGGCGGGCGCGCCGAGCAGCAGCGAGAACACCATGCACAGCGCGGCGACTTCCACGGAGACCAGCGTGGCCGCCCACACGCCCTGCACCTCGAGGAACGCCGCCAGGGTGGACAGCGAGGCGGGCGGGAAGAAGCTCTTGGGCCAAGTGGTCACCGCCGCGCGTCCGCCGACGGCGCCGAGCGCGATCAGCCAGATCGGCACCAGCGTCCAGGCGCACAGCACGGCGACGCCGCTGAGGAAGATGCCTCTCCGCAGCGTCATGTCTGCTGTTCCCGTGGCGTGCGCAGCAGCCGCAGATACAGCAGCGTGGCGGCCAGCGAGATCAGCATCACCACCACCGCATAGGCGGCGGCCACGCCGGTGTCCTGGTTGCCGTACTGCCATTGGTAGGCTTCGCTGACCAGCACGGGGAAGTTGCGCCCGCCCAGCGAGATGACCAGCGCGAACATCTCGAAGGCCAGCACGGTGCGCAGGATCAGCGCGGTCTGGATGGAGGGTTTCAGCAGCGGCAGGGTGATGCGGATGAAGCGCCGCCAGGGCGAGGCGCCGAACACGTCCGCCGCCTCGCCATATTCGCGCGGCAGCAGCTGCACCCCGGCGACCACGATGACCAGCACGATCGCCGTGGCCCGCCAGATCTCGGCGAAGACGATGGCGGCGAAAAGCGCCGTGGGCGTCTCGTAGGTCAGCCAGGCCTGCGGGCCGGCGATGAGGCCCAGGCGGAACAGCAGCGAGTTCAGGTAGCCCTGGTCGTTGAGGATGGCGAGCCACACCAGCCCGGCCGCGAGATCGGAAATGCCTAGCGGGATCGACCAGATCCACAGCACGATGTCGCGCCCGCGATGCAGGTGCCGCAGCATCATCGCCATGCCCAAAGCCAGGGCGAGCTGAAGCGGCACCACCACGAGCACGATCGAGAAGGTGTTGAGCAGCGCGTCGGAAAAATTGAGGTCGCCGACCATGCGGGCGAAATTGCCCATACCCCAGCCCTGGCCATTGGTGAAGGCAATGGCCAGGGTTTCCACCAGCGGCACGAAGAACAGCGCGCCGAGGAAGATCAGCGACGGGGCCAGCAGCAGATAGGGCAGCCAGCCCCCCTGCCGGGCGGTCGGTGCGTCGTCCGCCAAGAGGTCAGATCACCTTGCAGGCGCCGGTGGACGGCGGGTCGGGCGACCAGCAGGGCGCGCCGGTCTCGGTGAAGATGCGCTGCATCGCCTCGGCCTGCTTGTCCAGCACCGCCGCCGGCGCGTTGCCGCGCAGCACGATGAGCTGGAACGTGTCGAGGAACACCTTGTCGAACTCCCCGCCTTTGGCGCCGAGGCCGATCGGCAGCAGGCTGGGCAACGCGTCCGGCGCGCTCTGGGTGGCCTGGATCGCCGCGGCCGCGAGCTTGATGCCCGGATCGAGATTGGCCGGCAGCTCCGCCTTCACCACCGGGAAGAAGCCCACCGAGGTCGCGGTGGTGACCTGCACCTCCGGCCGGGTGAGGTAGTCGATCACCGCCGCCGCCCCGGCCGCGTCCGGCGCGTCCTTGGCGATGGCGAGGCCGGCGACCACGGGCATGTAGGCGCGGCCCTTCGGCCCGGCCGGGGCGGGGAAGGTGACGAACTCGTCGGGCTTCTGGCGCAGCGCGTCGAGCAGGCGGGCGACGTGGTCGAAGGCGATCCACACATCGCCGGTCAGCAGCGGCTCCTGCATGAAGTTGTAGTTGGTGCTGTTGGGATTGACGTGCTTCCACATCGCGGCGAACTCGGTCCAGGCGGTCACCGCGGCCGGGCTGCGGAAGGTGGTGACCACGCCGCCGGTATAGGCGGGCACCAGGAACCCCTCGAAAAAGCGGTGCATCAGCCCCTTCGGCCCGGCGGGGAAGCCGAGCAGGCGCTTGCCGGTCTTCTCCTGCACGTTCGCCGCCCATTGCGCGAGCTGGGCGTAGGTCAGCGAGTCCAGCTTCGCGCCGGCGGGCAGCATCGGCAGCGCCTGCTTGCTCGCCGCCATGAAATAGGTGGCCTGCATCCACGGAATGTAGAACTGGCTGGCGGTGCCGAGCTTGCCCAGATTCATCAGCGCGGGCGGAATGCCCCGGCCGGACAGCTTGGCCGCGAGGTCGTCGAGCGGGGCCAGCGCGCCGATCGCCTGCAACGGCTGCAACTCGCCGTGCAGCGCGCCGAGCAGGCTGGAGCTGCGCTTGCCGGATTTCATCTCCGCTTCCACCCGCACGGCGAAGGCGGAGGGTTCATCGACCACGAAATCGACCTTGCCCGTGTAGCCCTTGAGGATGACCTCGCGGACCTTCTGCGCCTCCTCCAGCGGGCGGAGCTGGGTGGAGAGGAACACGGTGGGCGCGCCTTGGGCATGCAGGGCGCGGGGCAGCAGCGTGGCGCCGCCCAGCAGCAGGCTACGAAGGGCGAATTCCCGGCGATTCAGCATGTGGATCCTCCAATTGGGCTTCTTGTTTCTCCCGCGCGCGCGGGGGGTCGGACGCGCGCGCCACCAGGTCGGCGGCGAGCAGCATGTGCAGCGAAGCGGGGTCCTCGCCGGCGATGCGGCGGAGCAGGAAATCCAGCGCGTGGGTGGCCGCCGCCTCGTGCGGCTGGGCGAAGGTGGTCAGCGCCGGGCTGACCCAGCCGGCGGCGGGCAGGTCGTCATAGCCGATCACCGCGACGTCGCGCCCCGCCACCCGCCCGGAATCGGCGATGGCGTGCAGCGCGCCGACGGCCAGCCGGTCGGTGGCGCAGAGCAGGGCGGTGGGCGGCTCGGGCAGGGCGAGCAACTCGGCGGCCAGGCGATGGCCGTTCTCCTCGCTGGGCTCGGCCGCGCGCATCGGCGCCTCCGGCAGGCCGGCCGCCTCCAGCCCGTCCCGCCAGCCCGCCGCGCGGTCGCGGGCGAAGAAATACTGGTCGGGCGCGTTGAGCAGGGCGATGCGCCGGTGCCCGCGCGTCGCCAACCGCCGCACCGCCGTGCGGAAGGCGCCGGCGCCGTCCACGTCCACCCAGGCATGGGGGGACGCCGCCGCCGTGCGCCCGTTGGTGACGAAGGGCATGCCCTGGGCCTGGAGCCAGGCGACGCGCTCGTCCTCCACCCGCGTGCGGGCGACCAGCATGCCGTCGATGCGCCGGCTTTCCACGAGGTGGCGATAGGCGCGCATCTCCTCGGCACCCGGCGGTGCCGCCATCACCAGCAGGTCGAGCCCGGCGCGGGCGAGCAGCGGGCCGATGGCGGCGAGCAGGCGCAGGAAGAACGGGTCGCCGAAATGGCCGGGCGGGGTGGGCAGCACCACGCCGATCGCCCCGGCGCGGCCCTGGCGCAGCGACTGCGCCGCGCGGTTGGGCTGGTAGCCGATGCGCGCCGCCTCTTCCCGCACCCGGGCACGTGTGGCCGCCGCCACGTCGTCGAAGCCCCCGAGGGCGCGCGAGACGGTGGTGATCGACAGGCCGAGGGTGCGGGCGATGCGGCGCAGCGACACGGGACGGTTCCTGCGAACGGCCGGAAACGGCCGCCCGAAACGTTTTGGATTTTGTCCACGCATAATTCGCCGCGCGGCGGCGGTCAACGATATTCAGCCGGTGGCGCGAAGGGCGGCCCAGATGCGGGCGGCGGTGGCGGGCATGTCGAACGTCCGCACGCCGGCGCCGCGCAGCGCGTCCAACACGGCGTTCATCGCGGCGGGCAGCGCGCCGACCGTGCCGGCCTCGCCCACCCCCTTCACGCCCAGCCGGTTGCCGGGCGAGGGGGTGGGCACGAAGCTGATGTCCACGCGGCGGAGCAGGTCGGCGCGCGGCATCACGTAGTCCATGAAGCTGCCGTTGCGCAGCTGGCCGTCGGCATCGTACTCGCCCTGCTCGCCGAACACCTGGCCGAGCCCCTGCATCAGCCCGCCCCAGATCTGGCCCCGCACCAGCGTCTCGTTCAGCACCTGGCCGCAATCGTCCACCGAGACGTAGCGGACGAGCTCCACCACGCCGGTCTCGGGGTCGATCTCGACCTCCGCCACATGCGCGCCGGAGGGGAAGGCGCGCGGGGAGGGGAGCTCGGCGCGGCTGTCCAGCGCGCCGGGATGGCGGCGGGCGAGTTCCACCAGGGTGATCGCGCGGTCGGTGCCGGCGATGCGGTATTCGCCGGCGGCATAGGCGATGTCGGCCTCCGCCGCTTCGAGAACATTGCTGGCGAGCGCACGGCCCTTGCGCACCGCCACCTCCGCCGCCTCCGCGCAGGCCGAGCCCTGCGCCATGGTGCTGCGCGAGCCGAACGCGCCGGCCCCTTTCAGCGCCGGGCTCTCCATGCGCCCGCCCAGCAGGGTGATGCGCGCGGGGTCGATCTGCAGCACCGCGGCGGCGATGTCGGGCAGCACCGTCTCGTGCCCCTGGCCGGAGGCGATGGCCACCTCGTGCAGCGTGACCGCACCGTCCGGCGCGAAGGTGATGGCCGCCTCGTCGGTGGGCGACACGCCGCCGGCCGGCTCGATGAACAAAGCGCAGCCGATGCCGCGCAGCTTGCCCGCCGCCTGCCGCCGGGCCGCGAAGCCGTCCCAGTCCGACAGGGAAAGCGCGCGGTCGAGCAGGGCAGGGAAGTCGGTGCCGTCATAGGCGGCGGGCATCGGGGCGGTGGCGATGGCGTAGGGGAAATCGGAAGGCGGGATCAGGTTGCGCCGGCGCAGGGCCACGCGGTCGATGCCGGTTTGCGCCGCCGCCTCGTCCACCAGGCGCTCCACGGCATAGGCCATGTCCGGCCGGCCGGCGCCGCGATAGGCGGTGATCGGCACGGTGTTGGTCACCGCCAGCCGCACCCGGCCGCTGGCGGCGGGAATGCGATAGGCGCCGGTGGCCATCAGCGCGGCGTTCAGCGAATTGGTGCTCGGCCCGGCGGCGGAGGGCCAGGCGCCGATGTCGCACAGCCAGTCATGCCGGATGGCGAGGAAGCGGCCCTCGGCGTCCAGCGCGAGTTCGGCCGTCATCGTCACCGCGCGGCCGTGATAGTCGCTGAGGAAGGTCTCCGCCCGGGTCGCCACCCATTTCACCGGCCGCCCGGCGACGCGCGCGGCCAATGCGAGGGCGGCGTATTCGGGATAGGCGGCGCCGCGAATGCCGAAGGCGCCGCCGACGTCGTGGGCATGCACGCGCAGTTGCCCGGGCGGCATACCGGTGAGGGCGGCGAGCCCGTCGCGCATGCCGGTCATTCCCTGGCTGGAACTCCATAGATCGAGGGTCTCGCCGGTCCAGGCGGCGAGCGCGGCCTTCGGCTCCATCGGGTTGCCGACCACGCGCGGGCTGGTCATGGTCAGCCGCACCACATGGGTGGCGCCGGCGAAGGCGGCATCGGCGGCTTCGGCGTCGCCATAGGCGAAATCGAAGCAGAGATTGCCGGGAATGTCGGCATGCAGCAGCGGCGCGCCGGCGGCGATGGCGTTGGCCGCGCCGGTCACCGCCGGCAGGTCGTCGTAGTCCACGAGGATGAGCTCGGCGGCATCCTGCGCGGCATGGGCGCTGTCCGCGACGACCACCGCGATGGGCTCGCCGACATGGCGCACGCGGTCCAGCGCCAGGGCCGGGCCGGTGGGGGCGAGCAGCTTTCCGGTGCGGCCGGGAAAGGGCACATGCGCCCGCCCGCGCGTGTAGCCCGCCGCCTGCATCTCCACCCCGGTCAGCACCGCCGCCACGCCGGGGGCGGCGCGGGCGGCGGCGATGTCGATGGCGCGGATATGCGCGTGGGCGCGGTCGCTGCGCAGGAAGGCGGCGTGGAGCTGGCCGGGCTGGTTCCAGTCCGCGGTGTAGCGGCCGTTGCCGGTCAGCAGCCGCTGATCCTCCCGGCGAATTGTCGTGCGGGCCATGCGCCGGGGCGCCTCCGATCGGGAGCTTTCCCCATAGCCGCGCCGCGTGCCCCCGTCGAGCGCGGCGCGTCGCGCTGCTTGATCGGAATGTCTGAATGTCATAACTGTAATACTACTTCGCCGGTGATGGAGGGGCAGATCGCAAGCGGGTTTTCGGAGCCGGACGTAGTGGTGGTGGGCGCCGGGCCGGTCGGGCTGGTCGCGTCGCTCAGCCTCGCTTCCGCTGGCGTGGCGGTGCTGCTGCTGGAAAAGCGCGACACGCTGAACACCGCCTCCCGCGCCTCGACGATCCACCCGCCGACCTTGGAAATCCTCGACCATCTCGGCGTGCTCGCCCTGGTGCGGCAGGAGGGGCAGGTGGTGGACCGCATCCAGTACCGCACGCCCGACCATGTGTTCGCCCAGTTCCGCCTCGCCGATCTCGCGGGCGAGACGCGCTTTCCCTTCCGCATGCATCTGGAGCAGGCGCGCATCACCCCGGCCTTGCTCGCCGCGTTGCAGGCCCGGCCCAACGCGCAAGTGCGGTTCGGCGCGGAGGTGGTGGGGCTGGCGCAGGACGAAGCCGGCGTTGCGCTGCGTCTGGCCGGGGGCGGCACGATCCGCGCGAAGCTGGTGCTGGCGGGCGACGGCGCGCACAGCACGGTGCGCGAGGCTGCGGGCATCGGGTTCGATGGCGTGGCCTATCCCGGCAAGGTGCTGCGCCTGATGACCGGCGACGATCTCGACCTGCTGCTGCCGGACATCGCGCCCATCACCTATCTGTTCAACGGCCCGCACTCGCTCAGCTTCCTCAAGATGCCCGATTGCTGGCGCATCATCATCCGCGTGCCCGGCGCGCTGGCCGACGAGGAGGCGATGGCGGAGGGCTGGATGCTCGAGCGCATCCGCGAGGTGCTGCCGCGCTGCGACCGCCTGCCCGGCGTGCTGAAGCGCGACGTGTACCGCGCGAGCCGCGCGGTGGCGGAGGATTATCGCGCGGGGCGGGTATTCCTGATGGGCGATGCCGCGCACGTCACCAACACGCGCGGCGGCATGAACATGAATTGCGGCATCGCCGACGCGGTGGCGCTGTCGCGCGCCATCGTCGCCGGACAGGGCGACCCGGACATCGTCGGCGCGGCCGCTGCCGAACGGCGGCGCGTGGCGGTGGAACAGCTCATTCCGCGCACCGACCGCAGCGTGAGCAACGGCGAGGCGTGGAGCGAGACCATCCGCCGCACCGCCGCCGATCCCGAAGCCGCCATCGCCTATCTGCGCACCGCCTGCATGCTCGACATGCTCGACCGGATTCCCGTTCATGCCTGATTCCCACAGCGATTTTTCCGCCGCCATGGACGCGCTGAACACCGCGCGCAACGCCGGCGTGCTGGTGCCCAACGCCAACCCGGTGGTGGAGCCGGAGCTGAACCGGCTGCTGCCGGATGCCGTGCGCCTGTTCGCCGCCCGCCTGCCGGTGATGCCCGGCACCAGCCTGCAGGAGCGCAACCGCCGCTACCCCGGCGCCTATGCCGACACGCTCAGCGGCTTCGGCGATCTGAAGCTGGACGCCGCGGTGGTGGGGTTGACCGGGCCGAGCTACCCCATGCTGCCCGAGGCGGACACGGCGCTGTGCGCCGCGCTCTCCACGCCCACCTGTCCGGTGGTCACCGCCAGCCGCGCCATCGCCGAGGCGCTCGCGGCGTTGGGGGCCAAGCGCGTGTGCCTGTTCTCGCCCTATCCGCAATGGCTGACCGACGAGGCCGCCGCCTATTGGACCGCTTGCGGCCACGAGGTGGTGCAGGTGGTGAAGGTGTCCGAGGAGTTCCGTGCGTACGCGCTGACCACGGAGGAAGTGCTCGCCAAGCTCGGTGACGTGCGCCACGAGGATGCCGACGCCATCGTGATGAGCGGCACCGGCATGCTCACCTTGCCGGCCATCCTGGCCAGCCAGTCCGGCCTGGCGGTGCCGTTCCTGTCCTCCAATTTGTGCTGCGCCTGGTGGCTGATGCGCACGCTTGGCGTGACGCCCGGGAAGCTGTTCCGCGCGGCCGCGCCGCGTCTGGCATGAGCGCGGTGCTGGACGATGCCGCCTTCGCCGAGGCGCGGGCGCACCGGACACGGGCGATGCGCCACCTCGCCCATGGCGTCTCCTCCACCCCGCGCGCCAGCCAGCGCCCGGCGCCGATCGTCGCGGAGCGCGGCGAGGGCGCGTGGATCACGGATTCTCAAGGCAACCGCTTCATCGATTACGCGCTGGGCTACGGCCCGCTGATCCTCGGCCATTCGCCGGCGCCGGTGCTGGAGGCGGTGAAGGCGGAGTTGGATCGCGGCCTGCGCACCGCCTCCGTCAACCATGCCGAAATGGAGCTGGCCGAGGCGATTGCCGCCTGCGTGCCCTCCGCCGAGCTCTGCGCCTTCGTCAGCACCGGCACGGAGGCGGTGCAGCTCGCGCTGCGCGTCGCCCGCGCCGCCACAGGGCGGATCAAGGTGGTGAAGTTCCGCACCAATTATCACGGCTGGTTCGACAATGTTCACGTCGCCGGCCGGCCGGGCGATGACGGTCCCTCGGCGATCGGCCAGGACCCGCACGCCGCCGACTCGCTGCGCCTGCTCGACTGGGGTGACGCCGCCGCGCTGGAACAGGCGCTCGATGACAGCTTCGCGGCCGTGCTGCTGGAGCCGGCGGCGATCAATCCCGGCTGCTTCGCCCCGCCCGAGGGATTTCTGGAACGGCTGCGCGCGGCCACGCGCCGGCATGGGGCGATGCTGATCTTCGATGAGGTGATCACGGGATTCCGCCTCGCCCTCGGCGGCGCGCAGGCGCGCTACGGGGTGCTGCCGGACCTCACCGTGCTGGGCAAGGCGCTGGGCGGCGGGCTGCCGATCGGGGCCGTGTGCGGCAGCGCAGCGGCGATGGCGCCGCTCGCCTCCGGCGCGCTGTTCCATCGCGGCACGTTCAACGGCAACCCGCTGTCCATGGCCGCCGGCATCGCCACGCTCGGTGTGCTGCGGCAGGGCGCGGCGGCGATCTATCCGCGCATGGGGGCGCAGGCCGGCGAACTCGCGGATCACGCGCGGGCGGAGGCGCGGCGGTGCGGCGTTCCCCTCTGCGTGCAGCAGGTGGGGCCGGTGCTGCAACTCTTCGCCGGCGTGGACTCGCTGGCCGGGCTGCCGGATGCCGGGCGGGCGGATCGCGAATTGACCCAGCGCCTGACGGAAGCCTTGCTGCGACGGGGCGTGCAGGCCCTGCCGCGCGGGCTGATGTATCTCTCCGCCGCGCATGGCCCGGCGGAGATCGACCTCACCCGCGCCGCCTTCACCGGCGCGCTGGCCGATCTCGCGCGCTGATGAATGCGCAGCCAAGCACGGGGGCATCGCAACTCGACGCGATGCGCCTGGACAGCGACGCCCTGGCCGTGCCGCAATCGGGCATGCTGGAAATTGCCGGCCATCCCGCCGACGCGCTGCTGGAGCGTTTCGGCTCGCCGCTGAACGTGCTGGTGGCGGAAACCGCGCGGGCGAACTACCGCCGCATCCGCGACGCGTTCCTCGCCGCCTGGGCGGGGCCGGTGCAGGTGCTCTATTCCATCAAGGCCAACAGCACGCTGGCCCTGCGCGCGCTGCTGTCGCGCGAGGGCGCGGGCGGGGATTGCTTCGGCCTGGGCGAGCTGCACGCCACGCTGCGCGCGGGCACCGACCCCGCGACGGTGGCGCTGAACGGCAGCGACAAGTCCGCCTCCGAGATCGCCGCCGCCGTCGCCGCCGGCGTCACCATCAATGTCGATGGCATGGAGGAGGCGGCCTTTCTCGCCTGGGCCTGCCGGGGCGGGCGCGGGGCGCGGGTGAACCTGCGGCTGAAGGTATTGCCTGAAGCACTCGACACGATTCTTGACCTCGCGCGCCAGCCGCCGGGCGGGTTCGTCGCGGGCGTGCGGCGGGTGAAATGGGGCTTCCTGCCGGACGCCGCGGCGGAATTGCTCCGCGCGCTGCGCGCCGTGCCCGGCGTGGATGTCGTTGGCTGCACCTGCCATATCGGCCATCTGTCGGACCGGCCGGAAGCCTTTGCCGCCGTGGCCGCGTCCCTCGGCGCGGCGATCGGCGCGCTGCGGGAGGCGACCGGCTTCGTGCCCCGCGTGCTCGATCTCGGCGGCGGCTGGGCGCCGGAGCGCGAC
>CAMFLK010000054.1 GCA_945957135.1 uncultured Rhodospirillales bacterium | reverse complement strand
CCGCGGATGGAAACTCAGAGAAGTTGTGTGAATCCCGAAGGGTCAAGCCCGGCCAAGACGGGGAAGGGGAGTTTGGAAGAAAAAGCCACGGCGCAGCCAAACATCAAAAAGTTTTTTGGTTCTTTTTTCAAAAAAGAACACGCTTCCTTCCTAATACTCTCTTTCTTACTTTCAAAACAGCATCTTGGATATTTCGTGGACAACGGAGGTCCAGTCGCCGCCGGTTGGTTGGCGGAAGAGGTGGGTGGAGGGGTACCAGGGGGTGGTGTGGCCGTGCAGGCTCCAGCGCCATTCGGGAGTGGCTTGGAGCATCACGGCTGTGGGGCGGCCGAGGGCGCCGGCGAGGTGGGCGGCGGCGGTATCGACGGTGAGGATCAGGTCCATGGCGGCGGCGAGGTTGGCGGTGTCGGCGAAGTCGTGGAGTTCGCTGCGGTGGTCGGCGATGCCGGTGAGGGCGGTGGTGTCGGCGGGGAGCAGGTCGGGTTGCAGCAGGTGGAAGCGGCAGTCGGGGTGGCGGAGCAGGGGGCGGAGCAGGGCGAGGGGGATGTGGCGGCCGCGGCTGATGCCTTTGGCGCTGCCGGAGACGACGAGGCCGATATGGCGCGGGCCGGGTTCCAGGGCGCGGGGTGTGGGGGCGGTGAGGTAGGGGGTGCCGGGGATGGTATCGCGTGTGATGGCCAGGCGGTGGGGCAGGCTGGGCAGGGGCAGGTGGACGTCGAAATCCGGTAGGGCGGTGGGGTCGCAGATCGTCAGGCCGGGGATTTGGGCGAGCAGGCGGGAAAGGGCGGGTTGCGGGGCGACCAGCACGCGGGCGCCCCCTGCTGCGGCACCGCGTGCGGCAAGCAGTTTGGCGAAGCGGATGAATTGCAGCGTGTCGCCGAAGCCTTGTTCGGCGGTCAGCAGGATGGTGCGGCCGGCGAGGCTGGTGGTGCCGTCCCATTCCGGGCGGCCGGGGAAGTGGGGGCGGGCGGCGGCTTCGGGCAGTTGGGTGCGCAGTTCGTAGCCGGGCCAGCCCTTGGCGTAGTCGCCGAGCAGCAGGTGGGTCAGGCCGGCGTTCCAGCGTTGCTGGATTGTGCGGTGGGGGCAGGCGAGGGCGGCGCGGTAGCTGGCTTCGGCGGCGTCGGTTTCGCCGAGGTCGAGCAGGGCCTCGGCGAGGTTGGTGTGGGCGAAGTCGGAGGTCGGGGCGGCGGCGACCGCGTCGCGCAGCGTGGCGACCGCGTCCTGCGTGCGGCCGGACAGGCGCAGGGTCATGCCCAGCCCGTCCAGCGCCGCCGCCAGCGCGGGATTATGGGTGAGGGCGGTGCGGTAGGCGGCTTCCGCGCCGGGGAAATCCTGGCTCTCGCGCAGGGCGTGGCCGAGGTTGAGCCAGGCCTGGGGGTGGTTCGGGCGCAGCTCCAGGGCGCGGCGCTGGTTGGCGACCGCCTCGGGCGCGCGCAGCACGGCGAGCAGGGAGACGCCGCGGTTCATGTGCGTCTCGGCGTCGTCCGGGCGCAGGGCGAGGGCGGCGTCGTAGGCGGCCAGCGCCGCTTCGTCCTGGCCGCGTTCGGCGAGGAGGATGCCGAGTTTCAGATGCGCGTCGGCCCGGCCGGGATGGTGGGCGATGAGGGCGCGCAGGTGGGCGATGGCTTCGTCCAGCCGGTATTCGGCGGCCAGCGCGGTGGCGAGATTGAGGCCGGCTTCGGCGTGGCTGGGGTCGATGCGCAGCGCGTGTTCGAAGCAGGCGCGGCTGGCTTCGGTCTGGCCGTCCTCACCCAGCGTCACCCCGAGCGTGACCAGTGCCGGCACCCAGTCCGGCCGCAGGGCAAGGCAGGCGCGCAGGGTGGCTATGGCTTCGGTGCGGGCGCCGGCGGCACGCAGGGCAATGCCCAGGTTGAGTTGCCATTCCGCGCGTTGCGGGGCCAGTGCGACGGCGTGCCGCCAGGCGGCGAGGGCGCCGGGATCGTCGCGCAGGGCGGTCAGGGCCAGGGCGAGGTTGCCCCAGGCTTCCGCGAAATCCGGCCGCGCGGCGAGGGCCTGGCGCAGCAGGGCGACGCCCTCCGCGCTTCGCCCCTGCATGAGGCCGGTGACCCCGAGCAGGTGCAGCGCGTCGGCATTGGCGGGGTCGGCGGCGAGCACGGCGGCGTATGCCGCCCGCGCGGCATCGAGCCGGCCGGCGCGGTGATGCGCGAGGCCCTCGGCGAGTGTGTCGCTCATCTCAACGGCCATGAGGAATGACCGTTGAGATGCGTCCTTGTTCGGCGCGCCGCCGCCAGCCAACCCGGCGCGCGGTGCCGTCGCCCCTCAGCAGCGGAAGAATCATCGCCGAGGGGCGACGGTATCAGCTTGGCCGCCGCGGTTCCGAGACGTTGGGGAGAAGCGCGGTCAGCAGCCCGATCGCCGGCAGGAAGGCGGTGATCTGATAGACGAAGGTGATGCTGGTGGCGTCCGCGATGCGGCCCATGACGGCCGCGCCCAGCCCGCCCAGGCCGAAGGCGAAGCCGAAGAACAGCCCGGCCACCATGCCCACCCGGCCGGGCATCAGCTCCTGCGCATAGACCAGGATGGCCGGGAAGGCGGAGGACATCAGCAGGCCGATGATGACCGTCAGCGTGCCGGTCCAGAACAGGTTGGCGTGGGGCAGGGCGAGGGTGAAGGGCAGCACGCCGACGATGGAGATCCACATCACCGCCTTGCGGCCGATGCGGTCGCCCACCGGCCCGCCGACGAAGGTGCCGACGGCGACCGAGCCCATGAACAGGAACAGCATCATCTGCGATTCATGGACGGAGAGGCCGAACCGGTCGATCAGGTAGAAGGTGTAGTAGCTGGACAGGCTCGCCGTGTACACGTTCTTGGAGAAGGTGAGCGCCACCAGGATGAGGATGGCCGTGGCGACGCGCCGGCGGCTGAGGGCCGCCACGCCGGCCACCACGCGGCGCGCGCCCTTGCGCGGGGCCGCGGCGATATGGGCCTTGTACCAGACGCCCACCCGGGCCAGGATCAGCATGCCCACCATGGCGGCGAAGGAGAACCAGGCGATGGCGCCCTGGCCGCGCGGCAGCACCACCAGGGCGGCGAGCAGCGGGCCGATCGCCTGGCCGGCATTGCCGCCCACCTGGAACAGCGACTGGGCGAAGCCGAACCGCCCGCCCGAGGCGAGCCGCGCGACGCGCGAGGATTCCGGGTGGAACACCGCGGAGCCGATGCCGACCAGCGCCGAGGAGAACAGCAACATCGAATAGTTGTGTGCCTGGGACAGCATCAGCAGCCCGACCAGGGTGGAGCCCATGCCCACGGACAGCGAGTAGGGCATCGGCTTCTTGTCGGTGAGCGTGCCGACGAGGGGCTGCAGGAGGGAGGCGGTGAGCTGGAAGGCCAGGGTGATCAGGCCGATCTGGGCGAAGTCGAGCCGGAAATCCTCCTTCAGCATCGGATACAGCGCCGAGATCAGCGACTGCATCATGTCGTTCAGCATATGCGAGAAGCTGAGCGCGATGAGGATGGGCAGCACCGCCCCGGAGCGGACCGGCGCCGCCGGCGCGGCCGCGGCGGTCGATGCGGCGGGGAACGGCGTATCGATGACGGCTTTCTGCATCGCACTGTCCTGGAGGGCGGGCGCGCACGCCCGGCGCGCGAGTATGATCCTTCCAAGACGGGCCACGCCAGATGCGGCGTGCGCTGGACTGCGTTGCAGCCGGCTTTCGGATGGGCTCCTTCGCACTCATGATTGTGCCTGCGTTGGGGTGGCCGGCGTCAAGGCGCGCTTCGCTCAAGAGCCTTGACCCCGTCCCCCGCAACGAAGCCAGGGCCACGCAGGCAAAGCCTGCGGGACATGCGAAGAATGAGAGGAAGTGAGCCTTTTCCGTTTCCTTGGTTGGCTGAAAGGGGCCGTTTCCTCGGCCCGGCCTTCCCCCCGCACGGCGCCACCCTCGATGAGGTCGGGCTCAGATCCCGCGCAGAATCCCCTCCACCGCTTCCTGCACATCCAGCGCCTCCGCCAGCGTGGCGAGGTGATGGTCCTGCCCCGCCGCCATGCGGGCCACGCCTTCCAGTTGGCGCTTCAGCACCAGGGGCCGGGCGTGGGCGTTGTCCATGGCCTCCGGGTCCGGCTGCCAGGGGCCGGCGGCGCGGCGTTCGGCCACCGACCAGTCGCGCAGGCGCAACGCCCCGGCGGCGCCGGACAGCGTCCAGCGGTTGAAATCATCGGCCAAGGTGGTGCCCACCCCGCCGGACAGCGTGACCGGCAGGCCGCCGGCGGTGAGGCGGGCGGCGATCGCGCGCTCGGCGTGGCCGGGCAGGGGGAACTGGGCGCGGGCGGCTTCCAGCACCAGGGGACCGCACAGGCGGCGGGTGAGGAACAGGAAATGCGACACCACCTCGCGGGTGAAGCCGCCCTGCTCCGGCCCGTCGAGCCAGGCGGCGGCGTCGCGCTGCCAGGAGCGCGGCCAGCCGGCGAAGGCGACCTCGATCGCCAGCTCGGCGGGCACGCCGATCGCGCCCTCATCCAGCCAGGCGCGCAGCCGCGCCACGGCAGGGGAGGAGGCCATGGGGAAATTGACGGCGAAACGCGGCCCGGCCTCGCGCGCGAAGGCGCGGGCATCGGCGACATCGACGGCCAGCGGCTTCTCGCAGAACACCGCGCGGCCGGCGGCCAGCGCGGCGCGGGCATGGCCGAGATGGAAGGCGGGCGGGGCGGCGATATAGACGCAGTCGCACCCGGCGATCAGCGCTTCCGGCGAGGCGGCGGCGGGGAGGCCCGGCAGCGCGGCGGTGAAGCGCGCGATTGCGGCTGGGGCGGGGTCCCACACCGCGGTGACGCGCGCGACGTCCGCGGCATGCTCCACCGCCGCGCGCGCCAGCCGCTCGCCCATGATGCCCGCGCCGATGATGCCGATGCCAACCATGCCGTTGCTCCCGCTTGCGTCCGCCGATGCGCGCGGCCATAGCAGGTTTCCATCACCGACGGACCCATGCCATGCGCCCTTCCGGCCGCGCCCCCGACGCGCTGCGCGACGTTTCCTTCACCACCGGCTTCGCGCATCACGCGGAAGGCTCGTGCCTGATCCGCATGGGCGGCACGGAAGTGCTGTGCGCGGCCAGCGTGGAGGCGCGGGTGCCACCCTTCCTGCGCAACTCCGGCCAGGGCTGGGTGACCGCCGAATACGGCATGCTGCCGCGCGCCACCCACACCCGCGGCGACCGCGAGGCCGCGCGCGGCAAGCAGAGCGGCCGCACGCAGGAAATCCAGCGCCTGATCGGCCGCTCGCTGCGCGCGGTGGTGGACCGGGCGGCGCTTGGCGAGATGACCGTCACGCTCGATTGCGACGTGCTGAACGCCGATGGCGGCACGCGCTGCGCCTCGATCACCGGCGCCTGGGTGGCGTTGCATCTGGCGCTGAAGCATCTGGTGCGGATGAACGTGCTGAAGAGCGTGCCGCTGACCGGCCAGGTCGCCGCCGTGTCCTGCGGGCTGTTCGCGAACACGCCGGTGCTCGACCTGGACTATGCCGAGGACAGCGACGCCGAGGCGGACGCCAATTTCGTGCTGACCAGCGAGGGCGGCATCGTCGAAATCCAGGGCACGGCGGAAAAGACGCCGTTCTCCGACGCGCAGTTCGCCGCCCTGATGGGGTTGGCCAAGTCCGGCACCGCGCGGCTGTTCGCGATGCAGCGCGAAGCGGTGGCCCAGGGGTGATGGCAAGCTGATGGCCCGCTGCCTGCCCGCCGGCAGCCGACTGGTGCTGGCCAGCCACAACAAGGGCAAGCTGCGCGAGATCGCGGCGCTGCTGGCGCCGCACGGCGTGTCGGCGATCTCGGCCGCCGAGCTGGGATTGCCGGAGCCGGAGGAGACCGCGCCGGATTTCTTCGGCAATGCGCGGCTGAAGGCGCTGGCCGCGGCGCGCGCGGCGGACATGCCGGCGCTGGCCGATGATTCCGGCTTCTCTGTCGCGGCGCTGGGCGGCGCGCCCGGCGTGATCTCGGCGCGCTGGGCCGGGCCGGAAAAGGATTTCGCGGCGGCGATGGCGCGGGTGAACGTGGGGATCGGGGCCGCGACCGACCGGCGGGCCTGGTTCACCTGCGTGCTGTGCCTGGCCTGGCCGGACGGGACCAGCGCGAGTTTCCTCGGCCGGGTGGACGGGGTGGCGGTGTGGCCGCCGCGCGGAGAACTTGGATTCGGTTACGATCCGATGTTCCAGCCGGCGGGCGCGGGGGAGACCTATGGCGAGATGCCACCGGAGGCGAAGCACGCCAGCAGCCACCGGGCGCGGGCGTTCGCTGCGCTGCTGGCCAGTTGTTTCGAATAAACAACAAAAAATGCGTGATTTGGTCTATGTCTTTGGCAAAGGCTTTGGACGGAAAGGGTAGCGGACAGTGAGGATTTGCGTCTATGGCGCCGGCGCGATCGGCGGCTATCTGGCGGGGTCGCTGGCACGCGGCGGCCACGAGGTGAGCGTGGTGGTGCGCGGCGCGCATCTGGCGGCGATCCGTGACCACGGGCTGGTGGTGGACGTCGCCGGCGACGGCTTCACCACCCATCCGCGCGCCACGGATGACCCCGCGACGCTTGGGGTGCAGGATGCGGTGCTGGTGACCGCCAAGGCGCCCTCGCTGCCGGCCATCGCCGCCGGGCTGCCGCCGCTGCTGGGGCCGCGCACGCGGGTGGCGTTCCTGACCAATGGCATCCCCTGGTGGTATTTCCAGCGCCATGGCGGGAAGCTCGACGGGCGGCGCATTCCGCTGCTCGACCCCGAGGACCGGCTGCTGAACGCGGTGGGCGAATCGCGCATCCTCGGCGGCATCTTCTGGCCGGCCAGTTCCGTGCCGGAGCCAGGGCATATCCGCCTGACCCATCCGGGACGGGGGACGGTGTTCGGGGCGCCGGACGGGGTGGAGACGCCGGAAATTGCGGCGCTGGCCGAAGCGTTCCGAACGGCGCAGCTGCCGGTGACGGTGTCCGCGACCATCCGCGACCTGATCTGGGAAAAGCTCGCCTTCAATCTCAGCGCTGGCCCGATGTGCGTGCTGACCCGCACGCCGGTGCGCGCGACCCAGGAGGAGCCGGCCTGCGTCGCCGCCTCCCGCGCGCTGCTGGCGGAGGCGGCGGCGCTGATCCAGGCCTTGGGGCGCAAGGTGGAGCTGGACGTGGAGCGGATCGTGGCAACCAACCAGCAATTGGGCCACCGGCCGAGCATCCTTCAGGACCTGCTGGCTCGGCGGCCGATGGAGATCGACGCGCTCTACACCGTGCCGCTGGAGATGGCGCGCGACGCGGGCGTGCCGATGCCGACGCTGGCTTTGCTGGTGGGGCTGATCAAGGCGGCGGCGCGCGGTGAGGGACTCTACGCCCCCACACGGGGCTGATTGGGATCGCGCCGCCGGGTTGACCGGCGGCGGCGCGCAAACCGGTATCAGTCCTTGCTCAGCAGGGCGATGACGCCGTCGAGTTGATCGAGGCTGCGGTAGTGCACCCGCAGCACGCCGCCCTTGCCGTCGAAGGCGATGTCCACTTTCAGGCCGAGCCGCTCGGAGAGGTCGCGTTCCAGCGCGTCCGTCTCCGGGTCGCGTTCGCGCGGCGCGCGGGTCGGGCGGGTCTCGGGCTTGGCCATCGCCTCGGTCTGGCGGACATTCAGACCGCGCGCGATGACCGCGAGTGCCGCCTTGGCGGGTTCCGGGTGGCTCAGCAGGGCGCGGGCGTGGCCGGCGGACAGCGCGCCCTTGCGCACCTCGGCCTGGACGGTGGCTGGCAGGTGCAGCAGGCGCAACATGTTCGCGACGTGGCTGCGGGACTTGCCGACCGCGCCGGCCAGGATTTCCTGGGTCATGCCGAATTCGTCGGACAGGCGGCGATAGCCTTCCGCTTCCTCGATGGCGTTGAGATCCTCGCGCTGGAGATTTTCCACCAGGGCCGCCGCCATGGCCTGCTCGTCGGCCAGGGCGGCGACCAGGACGGGCACTTCATGCAGCCCCGCGGCCTGGGCAGCCCGCCAGCGGCGTTCGCCAGCGATGATCTGATAGTGGCCGGGGCGGTCGGGGTGCGGGCGGGCGAGAAGGGCCTGCAACACACCGCGGGCGCGGATCGATTCCGCCAGTTCGGCGAGCGAGGCCGGATCGATCGGGCCGCGCGGCTGGAACGGACCAGGTTCGAGCTGCTCGACGGCGATGCGCGCCACGCCGGACGGCCCGGCGGCCGAGGCGGCGGGCGCCTTGGCGGCATCGCCCAGCAGCGAGGCCAGGCCGCGGCCGAGGCGAGGGCCGACTTCCTTGGCGCTCATGCCGACACCTCAGCGGGTGCGTCGCCGTGGCGTTCGCGGCGGAGGAATTCCTGGGCGAGGCGGATATAGGCCTGCGCGCCGGGCGAGCGGAAATCGTAGAGGATCACTGGCTTGCCGTGGCTGGGGGCTTCGGAAATGCGGATGTTGCGCGGGATCACGGTCTCATAAACCTGATCGCCGAAAAACCCCCGCGCGTCAGCGGCGACGAGGTCGGACAGGTTGTTGCGGCGGTCGAACATGGTCAACACGATTCCCTGCAAGGACAGGCGGGGATTGAGGCCGCGCCGCACCGCGTCGATGGTTCGGATCAGCTGGCTGATGCCTTCGAGGGCGAAAAACTCGCATTGCAGGGGGACGAGCACCGCATCCGCCGCCACCAGCCCGTTCAGGGTGAGCAGGCCAAGGCTGGGGGGGCAGTCGATCAGCACCACGGAATAGGCGTCGAGCGCGCCGGGTGCATCGAGGGCGTGGTGCAGGCGGAATTCGCGCTGATCTTCGCCGACGAGCTCGATTTCGGCGCCCGCCAGATCGGGTTCCGCCGCGATGATGGCGAGATTGGGCACGAAGCTTGGCCGCACCACATCGGCCAGACCCGCCCGGGCGATCAGCAGGGCGTAGGTGCCGGTGCCGCGGTCCGTGCGCGGGACGCCAAGACCGGTGGAAGCGTTGCCCTGCGGGTCGAGATCGACCAGCAAGACGGATTCGCCGCTGGCGGCCAGGGCGGTGGCCAAATTGATGGCGGTGGTGGTCTTGCCGACCCCGCCTTTCTGGTTGGCGACGGCGAGAATGCGCGGCCGCTTGGACGGCGGCCGGGCGGAAAGCGGCGGGCGAGCGTCAGACACGGCGTATCTCGCTGATGCGGAGGATGGTGGCGGCCGGGTCGGTGCGGCTCGTCCGCTGCTGGACCGCCATGTGCCATTGCCGCGCGGCCTGCGTCAATTCATCGGCGGCGGTGCGGCCCTTGGGGAAAATGCAGATACCGTCGGGCGTGAGATGCGGCGCGCTCCAGGCGAGAAGCTTGTCCAGCGGGGCAAGGGCGCGGGCGGTGATTAAGGGGAGGGGTGGGGCGACGAAGGATTCGATGCGGGTGGCGTGGATCGTGGCCGGGGCTGTGGTTTCTCGCGCAACCTCGCGCAGGAAAGCCGCCTTGCGCTGGTCGGATTCAACCAAATGGAAGGGAATTCCGGTGGCGATGGCGAGAATCAGACCGGGAAAGCCGCCGCCGGAGCCGAAATCGGCGGCGCGATCGGTGTTGGGCGGGATCAGCGCACGCAAATCCAGGCTGTCGGCGATGTGGCGCGTCCAGATGGTCGCTTCATCACCCCGCGCGATCAGGTTGATCGTTCGGTTCCAGCGGAGTAGCAGGTCCACGAATATCGCCAGCCGCTCCGATGTTTCACGTGAAACATCGGGGAGCTCAGGAAGCGGATGTTTCACGTGAAACATCCGCCGGATGCATTCCCGTCCGCAGATGGGGCAGCAGCGCGGCAAGGGCCGCGGGGGTCATGCCTTGAATGCGCGAGGCGGCGCCCAGTGAAACAGGCCTCGTCGCCTGCAAGCGGTCGCGCAACTCCGTGGAAAGGCCGCCGACTGCGGAAAAATCGAATTCTTCGGCGAAGCGGGCCGCCTCGTATCGCGCGAAGGCGCGGATATCCGCCTCCTGACGACTGACATAGCCCGCGTAGAGGGATTCCGCCTCCAACTGGGAGCGGATGCGGCGAGGCAAATCCGCAAGCCAAGGAACCGCCGCGACGAGAAGGGGTTCAGGAATGTCCTGGCCCAACAGCTCCATCACGGTACGGCTCTTTCCGCTGGCGGCCCCGCTCCACCCCATATCCCGAATCGTGGCGCCGGCGACCCGTTCGGATCGGGCCCGCGCCTGGGCGCCGTGGAGCGAGGCGGTGAAATCCGAGAAGCAAGCGGCCCGCGCGCTTCCCACGCAGCCCCAGCTTGAACCCAACTCGGTCAACCGCAGATCGGCGTTGTCGGCCCGCAATGTCAGCCGGTACTCCGAGCGCGAGGTGAACATGCGGTAGGGCTCGGTCACTCCCTGGGTCACCAGGTCATCGATCAACACGCCGATATAGGCCTGCGAGCGGTCGAGAGTGACGGGGGGCGCGCCGCCGGCCAGCCTTGCCGCATTCAATCCGGCCATCAGCCCTTGCGCCGCGGCCTCCTCGTAACCGGTTGTCCCGTTTACCTGCCCGGCGAGGAACAGCCCCGGCAGCGCACGCACGCCAAGCGAGGGTGCGAGCGCGCGCGGATCGACATAGTCATACTCCACCGCATATCCCGGCCGCACCATGCGGGCGCGCTCCAGCCCGGGGATCGTGGCCAGCAGCGCGTGTTGAACCTCGGCGGGCAAGCTCGTGGAAATTCCGTTGGGATATACGAGATCGCTGTCCAGCCCCTCCGGCTCAAGGAAGATCTGGTGCCGGTCCCGCTCGGCAAACCGCACCACCTTGTCTTCGATGGATGGGCAGTAGCGGGGACCTCGCCCGCCGATATGGCCGCCATATACCGCCGACAGATGCAGATTTGCCCGGATCAGCGCATGCGTATCCGGCGTGGTGCTGGTGATGCCGCAGGCGATCTGCGGGTTCTCGACACCCATTGACAGGGTGCTGAACAGTTCCGGCGTGGCGTCCCCCCAATCTTCTTCCAAGCTCGCCCAATCGATGCTGTCGCGCGCCAGCCGTGGTGGCGTGCCCGTCTTGAGGCGCCCCAGCGGCAGGCCCAACCGCTCCAGCGTCCGCGCGATACCCTCGGCCGGCGGCTCTCCCACGCGTCCGGCTGGATGACTCTCGGAGCCGACATGGATCACGCCGCGCAGGAATGTGCCCGCTGTCAGGACCGCCGCCGCGCAGGGAATTCGGGAGCCATCGCTGGCAATGACCGCCGCAAGCCGCCCATCCGACCCAATGTCCAGATCGTCCGCCGTGCCAGCCCGAACGGTGAGGCCAGGCTGCGCGGCAAGCAGCTGCTGGATCGCCCGGCGATACAAGGCCCGATCCGCTTGAGCGCGGGGTCCCCGCACCGCTGGCCCCTTGCGCCGATTCAGCAGCTTGAAATGAATGCCGGCCCGGTCCGCGGCGCGTCCCATCAGCCCATCCAGCGCGTCGATTTCCCGAACCAGATGACCCTTGCCGATGCCACCGATCGCAGGGTTGCAGGACATTTCACCGATCGTGCCCACTCGCTGGGTGATCAGCAATGTGCGAGCCCCCATCCGAGCCGCCGCTGCCGCTGCCTCGCACCCGGCATGGCCACCGCCGATGACCACCACGTCGAACCGTTCGCCCATCGTCGTTCCAGCCTCTTGTATCCAGCAGGGTTATGTACCCTCGCCCGCCCAGGAAAAAGCAACCTTCCTTGGCGGGGTCGGAATTGCATATCAATTTTTCAGCACATAGTAAAATGCGGCGAATTTCTTTCCGTCATGCAAAAAAATGTCAGACAAACCCAAATATTATTATCATTTTCCGATGCAGAACTGACTGAATACCGAGTCCAGCACCTCCTCAATGCCGACCGCGCCGGTGATCCGCCCGATCGCCTGTACCGCCAATCGCAACGCCTCGCCCTTCAACTCGGGCACACGCTCGCCCTCAGCCGCCCTCAGCCGTTCCACCGCCTCCATCAGCGCGGCGCGGTGGCGTGGCCGGGTCAGCGCGGGGCTTGCGGACACATCCGTCAACGCCCGCGCGTGCTCCGCGAGCCGCGTCTCCAGTGCCTCCATGCCCTCACCGGTCCGCGCGCTGATCGCCATCCCCTCCGCCTCCCGCGCCGCCAAATCCGCTTTGGTGCGGATATGCAGCACCCGCTCCGGCGCCAGATCGAGCACCGGGGCCGGCGTGCCGTCCGACAGGGCCAGAACCAGATCGGCCTCGGCCGCCCGCCGTCGCGCCCGGCGCACCCCCTCGGCTTCCACCGCGTCCGTCGCATCGCGCAGTCCGGCGGTGTCCAGTATCGTTACGGGAACGCCCCCGAGATCCAGCCGAACTTCCAGGACGTCGCGCGTGGTTCCCGCCAACGGCGAGACGATCGCGATGTCGCGCCGCGCGAGGGCGTTGATCAGCGTGGACTTCCCCACATTGGGCGCGCCGACGATGGCGAATTCCAATCCGTCGCGCAGCCGCTCGCCTCGCCCATCATCGGCCAAATGGAGCGCGATCGCCGCGCCCAGCTCGGCAATCCCGGCCTCCATCGCCGCGTCGACCGATGGGGGCAAATCCTCGTCGGGAAAGTCGATCAGCGCCTCCTGCTGGGCGAGCAGCCGGACCAGCCGGGCGGACCAGCCGCGATAGAGGTCGCCCAGCCCACCTTCCATCTGCCGCAGCGCCTGGCGTCGCTGCGCTTCGGTTTCGGCCGCCACCAGGTCGGCGACCGCCTCCGCCTGCAACAAATCCATCCGCCCGTGGAGAAAGGCCCGGCGGCTGAACTCGCCGGCCTCGGCCGGGCGGGCGCCCGCCTCCAGCAGCGCGCCGCTCACCCCGGCCAGCACAGCGCGCCCGCCATGCAGGTGCAGCTCCGCGCTGTCCTCGCCCGTGAAGCTTCCTGGCCCCGGCAGCCACAGCACCAGCGCCCGATCGAGCGCGATACCGTACCGATTTCGCAACGTTCTCAGCGATGCCACCCGCGCCGGCGGCCGGCGGCACAGTCGGTCGAGCACGCCGCCGCAGCCCGGCCCGCTCAACCGCAGCACCGTCACGGCGGCGCGCCCGGCGCCCGAGGCGACGGCAAAAATCACGCGGGAGGCATCCGGCCCCATCGCTCCGCCGACAGCATCGGGTCCATCGTCTGTCCGCACGTCGCGATCTCTGCAGAGGTTATGTGGGAATCACGGCCTCCCTATCACCGATCCCCGACGATCCAGCAACAAAGCTCCGGCGATGCGCGGCTACTCGGCCGGCTCCAACCCTTCGGCGACCGGCGCGTCCGCGACTTTCTCGGCGGCGCGCGCGCAGATCGCCAGCAGGCCAGCGACCAGCAGATAGCTGAACGCCACCGCCGGCGACTGAAAAATCCCCACTGCCTCGCCATGGATCAGCCCGAAGAAGGTCAGCGCCGCCCCGGCCAGGGCGAAGGCGGCCCCCTTCATCAGGTCGCGGTCGATGATGCACACGGCGATCGCCGCGAGGATGATGCCGGCGAGCGTCGCTCCGCCGCCCAGCACCTCCAGCCCGTGATACAGCACGCCCACCTGGCCCAGCTTGTCGATGCCGAGCGCCGCGGCGCTGGTGCCGGCCACCCCCAACGCGCTGTCGATCTGCGTCCTGCCCCAGGCGGCGAGCTGCGGAACGAAGGCCAGCACCACGGCGGGCGCGTGGCGGTGCGGGGTTTCCGTGAAGGCCTGGCTGCAGATCAGCATGCCGATGTAGAGCAGGATCGGCAGGATCGCGACGACCGGGATCAGCGCCATCATCAGCGAGATCACGCCGAACCAGGCCATCAGCAGCACCATCACGCCCGTGGCGGCGGAATAGCCGATGCGCCCACCCATCGCCTTCCAGCCGGGATGGCCGATATAGACGGCGTTGATGAACGGGTTGCCCATCAGGCAGCCGATCAGGCTCACCACGCCGTCGGCGGTCAGCACGCGGGTGGTGGGATAGGAGTCGCCGGCGGCGTCGGCACTCTCCACATTGTCCATCGCCTCCACCAGATCGTAGATGCCGAAGGGGATGGCGGTGACCAGGATCACGCCGATGAAGCCGAACCCGGTCATCACCTGGCCGAGGGCGGGGGTCGGAACGGAGAGGCCGAAATTGGCGACCGAGCCGGCCAGCGCCGCGCCGCTGAGATTGCCGTAGTTCAGCCCCACCAGGGTCGATCCCCAGGCGATCGCCGTGCCCACCGCGATGGCCACCAGCCCGCCGGGGACGCCGCCGAAGCGGATGCCGCCGAACCAGCTCGCCAGGATGATGGCGAAGCAGACCAGCCCGATGATCGGGGTGGCGAACATCTGGTTCGCCGGGCTCATGGAAATGAAGGTGATGGAGATGCCGGCGAGCGAGCCGAGCAGGGCGGCGCGGGGCGTGATGCGGCGCACGATGGGGGCCAGGAAGCCGCCGGCCATCAGCACGAAGCTCTGTACGAACACCCAGGTGAGCCCGGCCGACCAGGCCAGCATCGGGTCGCCGGTGCGCAGCTTGATCGGCAGCATCACCACGAAGGTGACGATGAACATGTGCGGCACGCTGACGCCGGAGGGCAGGGCGCAGACATCGGCGCGCCCGGTGCGTTGGGCCAGCCGGTAGCCGAGCCAGGCGTAGTAGCAGGTGGACAGGAACAGCATCAGCCCGGTGGCCGGCAGGATGCGGCCGAACACGATCTCGTCGGGCATCTTCAGCACGAAGCGCAAAAGCCCTGTCAGCACCAGCAGGTTGACGAGGATGTTGGTGCCGAAGCCGAAGAAGGCGTTCCAGTCTCCGGGAACCCACAGGCGTGGACGGGCGAGGGCGCTGGTCATGACGGCTCCTGCGACAAGGCGGTGATGACATCAGGCGATGTTCCGACCCAGCCGAAGATGCCGCCCTGGGCGGCGATCATCGCCAGGGCGGAGTCATGGAAGGCCGAGGTGTAGGAGGCGGTGCAGTCGTCCAGCACCAGGCAGTCGAAGCCGCGGTCATTGGCCTCGCGCACCGTGGTGCTGACGCAGACTTCGGTGGTCACGCCGGTGACGACCAGCTGGCGGATGCCGCGATGGGCCAGGATCGCCGCGAGGTCGGTGGCGAAGAAAGCGCCCTTGCCGGGCTTGTCGATCACCGGCTCGCCGGCCAGCGGCGCGAGTTCGGGAATGATGTCGTGCCCCGCCTCGCCGCGCACCAGGATGCGGCCCATCGGCCCGGCATCGCCGATGCGGATCGCCGCGTTGCCGCGCGCGTGCTTGGCCGGCGGCAGGTCGGCCAGGTCGGGCCGGTGGCCCTCGCGCGTGTGCAGCACCGGCAGCCCCGCGGCGCGCCAGGCGTCGAGCAGCACGCGGTTGGGGCCGATGGCCCGGCGCAGCTGGCCGACATCGTTGCCGAGTGCGGCCCCGAAGCCACCGGGTTCGAGGAAGTCGCGCTGCATGTCGATGATCAGCAGCGCGCAGGCCGATCGGTTCAGCGCAAAACCATAAGGCTGGGCAGGAATCACCATGCGCGTGGCCCACCACGGTTCCGCTCACGCAATGCAACGTGCGTGCCGGCCTCTGGCCCGGATCGTGATTGGGGACTATCCCGAGCGCGCGCAGCGGAGACGACCCGGATGGAGATCAACGACCCGACCACGATCGCCGAGGTGACCGAAGCCTTCGCGCGCTACGAGCAGGCCCTGGTGGCCAACGACGTGGCCACGCTGGACATGCTGTTCTGGAACAGCCCGCACACCATCCGCTACGGCGCCGGGGAGAGTCTCTACGGCTATCCGGAGATCGCGGCGTTCCGCGCCGCGCGCTCGCCGGCCGGCCTGGCGCGCACGCTGCGGCGGACGGTGATCACCAGCTATGGCCGCGATTTCGCGACGGCGAATACCGAGTTCCAGCGCGAGGGCAGCGCCCGCATCGGCCGGCAGAGCCAAAGCTGGGCGCGCATGCCGGATGGCTGGCGGGTGGTGGCGGCGCATGTTTCGTTTCCCGGCTGACCCGCGCCTGGCCACCCGCGCCGGCCTGATCGAGCGGAGCCTGGCCGAAGCGGTGATGTCCGGCCGGCTGCGGCCGGGCCAAAGGCTGGATGAGCAGGCCCTGGCCGCGGAATTCACCACCTCGCGCACGCCCGTGCGCGACGCGCTGCGCCAGCTCGCGGCCAGTGGACTGGTGGAAATCCGCCCCCGTCGCGGCGCCGTGGTCGCCTGTCCCGATGGCGCGCGCGTGCGCGACGGCTTTGCTCTGCTGACCGAGCTGGAGGCGCTGTGCGCGCGCTGGTCGGCGCTCCGCATGACGCCGCGCGAACGGGCCCGTTTCGACCGGCTGCACCGCGACATGGCGGCGCTGGTGCGGGCAGGGGACCAGCTGGCCTATCGCGACGCCAACGCCGCCTGGCACGACCAGGTCTATGCGGGGGCCCACAATGATTGGCTGCGCGATGTGGCGCGGGACACCACGCGGCGCCTTTCCCCGTATCGCCGTGCCCAGTTCGCCACGGTGCAACGCCTCGCCCGCTCGCATGCCGAGCACGCGGCGGTGGTGGATTGCGTGATGGCGGCGGATGCGGAGGGGGCGGCGCTCAACATGGCACGCCATATCCGGTTCAGCAGCGCGTCCTGGGAGGCGCTGGCTGCTGGGCACGATGATCATATAATGGGCGTTCGCGACGAATTGCACACATGACGGTTATTTTTTAGGCAATTTATATCCACTCGTCCGGAAACCCCTCGTCATGGCCCGGCATGGTGATTGCTCCATCCGGCCGTGAAAGCCGTTATTCGGATGAAGCTGGTGATGGGACTGGATGAGGCCGGAATCGGGTCGCTCGCTTCGGTGCGGCGGCTCTATGCCGCAGGGCATGGAGTGGCGCAGGTGCTGGAAGCGGCGCGTGCGCGAATCCTGGCGTGCGACGATCCCGGAATCTTCATCTCCGTCGCTTCGGCCGAATCCCTCGCCGCCCGTGCCGCCGCCCTGGCCGCGCGGGACCCGGCGACGCTGCCGCTCTGGGGCATCCCCTTCGCCGTGAAGGACAATATCGACGTGGCGGGAATGCCCACCACGGCGGCCTGTCCCGCCTTCGCCTATCCGGCCGCCGCCGATGCCGGCGCGGTGGCGCGGCTGGTCGCGGCCGGGGCGGTGCCAGTCGGCAAGACGAATCTCGACCAGTTCGCCACCGGGCTGGTGGGGGTCCGCACCCCCTATCCCGTGCCGCGCAATCCCCGCGCGCCGGGCCGCGTGCCCGGCGGTTCGTCCTCCGGCTCGGCGGTGGCGGTGGCGCGCGGGCTGGTGCCCTTCGCCCTGGGCACGGACACCGCCGGATCGGGGCGCGTGCCGGCCGGGCTGTGCGGGGTGGTGGGGGTGAAGCCGACGCCGGGCAGCGTCTCCACCCACGGTGTGGTGCCGGCCTGCCGGTCGCTCGACTGCGTCTCCGTCTTCGCCGGCAGCGTGGCCGATGGCTGGGCGGCCTATGCGGCGATGGCCGGCTATGATGCGGCGGACCCGTTCTCGCGGGACATTCCGGCCCGCGACCCCGCCGCGTGTGCGCCCGTCCGCCGCATCGGCATTCCCGCCGATTCCGACCGGCCCGGCTTCGATCCGCAGGCCGAGGCGGCTTGGGACGCGGCGCTGGCCTGGCTGGCGGCGTCTGGTTTCGCGCTGGAGCCCATTCCCATGGGCGCGTTCCGCGAAGTTGCGTCCATGATGTATGGCGGCAGCTATGTGGCGGAGCGCTTCGCCGTGCTCGAGCCCTTCCTCGCCGCCACGGCGCCGGAGGACGTGCTGCCGGTCACCCGCGCCATCATCGCGGGCGACGGCGCCCACCGCTCTGCCGCCGACACCTTCCGCATGTTCCATCGCCTCGCCGAGTTGAGGCGCGCGACCGCGCCGGTCTGGCAACGGATCGACGTGCTGGCGGTGCCCACCGCGCCGCTGTTTCCCACCCTGGCGGAGATGGCGGCCGATCCGTTCGGGCCGAACGCGCGGCTCGGCACCTTCACCAATTTCGTCAATCCGCTCGGCCTGGCCGCAATCGCGCTGCCCGGCCCCGACCGGCCGGATGGGCTGCCGGCCGGCGTCACCTTCATCGCGGAGGGCGGCGAGGATGCGCGGCTCGCCGCCCTCGGGCTGCGCCTGGAGAAGGCGCTGCGGGGGCCATGACGCGCATGGAGATCGCGGTGGTCGGCGCGCATATGCGGGGTTTGCCGCTGAACGGCGAATTGCTCGCCCTCGGCGGCCGTTTCCTCCGTGAGGCGCACACCGGTCCCTGCTACCGGCTCTACGCCTTGCCGGGTGGACCGCCCGCGCGCCCCGGGCTGCTGCGCGTCGCGGCCGAGGCCGGCGGGCGCATCGCGCTGGAAGTCTGGGAGCTGGAGCTGGGCCGGATCGGCGCCCTGCTGGCGCGCATCCCCGCGCCGCTGTGCCTTGGCACGGTGCAGCTGGACGATGGCGGGCGGCCCAAGGGGTTCCTGGTGGAAGCCGAGGGCACCGTCGGTGCGACCGATGTGACCGGCCATGGCGGGTGGCGTGCCTACCTCCGGCATCTGGAAGGAGGGCGTGCTCATGAAGGTGGATGAAGCGGCGCAGGTGGAGGCCGCCATGGCCTTGTTCGCCATCGCCATGGAGGAATCCTGGCGCCCGGCCGTGCTGGCGAATTTCGTGACGCTCGCCGCCGCCGCCCGGCTGGTGATGGAATTCCCGTTGCCCGACGAGGCGGAACCGGCGCCGGTCTTCCATCCATGACGCGCACCGCCTCCGCCATCGTCGCCGACCTGCGGCGCGGCCGCACCTCCGCCGCCGCCGAGGTGGACGCGGCGCTGGACCGCATCGAAGCCGGCGCGCGCCTGAACGCCTTCACCGATCTGGTCGCCGACCGTGCCCGCCGCCGCGCCGCCGCGCTGGACGCACGCATCGCCGCCGGTGAGGCGCCTGGCCCGCTGGCGGGGGTTCCCTTCGCGGTGAAGAACCTGTTCGACATCGCCGGCCTGCCCACCCGCGCGGGCTCGCGCATCAACCGCGAGCGCATGCCGGCGGCGGAGGACGGCGCCCTCGTCCGGCGGATGGAGGAGGCCGGGGCGATCCTGGTCGGCGCCCTCAACATGGGCGAATACGCCTACGACTTCACCGGCGAGAACGTGCACGACGGTGCCTCGCGCAATCCGCGTGATCCCGCCCGCATGTCCGGCGGCTCCTCCGGAGGGTCGGGCACGGCGGTGGGGGCGGGCATGGTGCCGGTGGCGCTGGCTTCGGACACCAACGGCTCGATCCGCGTTCCCGCCTCGCTGTGCGGGGTGTTCGGGCTGAAGCCCAGCTTCGGCCGGCTGAGCCGCGCCGGCAGCTTCCCCTTCGTCGCCTCGCTCGACCATCTCGGCCCGCTCGCCGGCAGCGTGGCCGACCTCGCCTTGGCCTATGACGCCATGCAAGGCGCCGATCCCGACGACCCGATGCAGGCGCCCCGCCCGACCGAGCCCGTGCTGCCCGAGCTGGACAAGGGGATCGCCGGCCTGCGCATCGCCCGCGCCGGCGGGTATTTCGCGCGCGACGCGGCGCCGGAGGCGTTCGCGGCGGTGCGTCTGGCCGCCGAGGCGCTCGGCGCGCGCGAGACGGTGGAGCTGCCGGAAGCCGCGCGCGCCCGTGCCGCCGCCTATATCATCACCGCCGCCGAGGGCGCCGCGCTGCATCGCGACCGCCTGCGCCAGCGCGCCGGCGATTTCGACCCGGCGGTGCGCGACCGGCTGCTCGCCGGCCTCGCCATTCCCGCCGCCTGGGTGAGCGAGGCGCAGCGCTTCCGCCGCTGGTTCCACGGCCGCATGCTGGCGCTGTTCCGCGAGGTGGACATCATCCTCGCCCCGGCCACGCCGGTGCGCGCGCCCCTGCTGGGGCAGACGACGATGCGCCTGGGCGAGGCGGAGGTGCCGCTGCGGCCGAACATGGGCGTGTTCACCCAACCCATCTCGTTCATCGGCCTGCCGGTGGTGGCGATCCCGGTCTGGCCGGACCGCGTGCTGCCGATCGGCGTGCAGGTCATCGCCCCGCCCTGGTGCGAGGACCTCGCGCTGCGCGTGGCGCGCGCGGCGGAGCGGCTGGGCGTGGCGGCATTGTCGCCGGCTTGAATCGCGGGGGCTTGGCGTTCACCGTCGCGCCAACACGCGAGGGAGCGCCACCGCATGAGCCGCCTGATCTTCGTCCTCAACGGGCCGAACCTGAACCTGCTGGGCAAGCGCCAGCCGCATATCTACGGGCACGAGACGCTCGCCGATGTGGAGCGGGACTGCCGTACCC
>CAMFLK010000053.1 GCA_945957135.1 uncultured Rhodospirillales bacterium | reverse complement strand
CGGCAGGCCAGCGCGATGGCGATCATCACCCGCTGGCGCATGCCGCCCGACAGCTCGAAGGGAAACCGCTGCAGCTGGCGCGGCGCGTCGGCGATGCGCACCCGCTCCAGCAGCCGCCGCGCCTCCGCCATCGCGGCCGCGGCGTCGGCGCCCTGGTGCAGCATCACCGCCTCGGCGATCTGCTCGCCCACCCGCAGCACCGGGTTGAGGCTGGTCATCGGCTCCTGGAACACCATGGCGATGTCCGGCCCGCGCAGGTTGCGCATCGCCTCGGGCGACTCGCGGGCGAGGTCGCGCACCTTGCCCGCGGCATCGGTGAAGGCGATGCGCCCGCCGGTGATCCGCCCGCCGGCGAAATCGATCAGCCGCGTGATGGCCAGCGAGGTGACGGACTTGCCCGAACCGGACTCCCCCACCAGCGCCAGCGTGCGACCGGCCGCCAAGGTGAGGTCGAGATCATGGATCACCGTGACCGGCCCGTCCTCTCCGGGAAAAGCCACGCTGAGGCCGGTGATGTCGAGCAACGTCATGCCCGCAGCGAAGCACGCATCAATGCGGCGGCGCAACTGGCGGGGTGGGAGGGGGAGAAGGGAAGAAAGGGCTTCTTTTTTGAAAAAAAGAAGCAAAAAACTTTGACTCGTTTGGTTTGTACATGCGGCATCGCCTCGGGAATCACCCAAGGTTTTGGAAGTTTCCAGGGTTTCCGGGTCAGGCCCAGCCGGGGTCTTCCCACCAGCGCGGCCGGACGATGCGGCGGGGGCTCGGTTGATGCCGCACCCAGGTGAGGACTTGCGCCGGGCGGGTGGGAGCTTCGGGGAGCGGTATCGTGCGCTCCGCCGGTTCCTGGGCTTCGGGCAGCACGGGGGCTTGGCCCTCACAGGCCTGATCGATCAGGTCAGCCAGCCAGTTGCGGCGGCGGGGACGGCGATGAGGAGTGCGCTTCGCGCGGTGAACCGGAGCCACCGGCGGGGTTGGCAGGGTGCCGGTCTTCCAGCGGTGGAACAGGATATCCAGCTTGGTAACGAGCCAGAGCATGTAGGCGTGGATCAGGGCGCGGACGAGCCTCTTCAGCACCCCTTCGCCATCCGCGGAGGGGTCTGCCGGAATTCGTATGTGCTCCAGGGACTGGGCGAGATTTTCGCCGAGGCTTGTCCTGAAGGAAGATGAACGGTCCACGAACATGACCGCCATCCTTACGGGATGTCACCGAATGCCGCAAGCACAAAAAGCGCTTTTTCGAAGAAAATTTTGTAAGGCCGATTTTTCGCCGGGAGGTTGATTCACCCCCGCCGACTCTCGTACCAAAGCGGGCGTCCATCGCGGGCGCGAAGGAGGATTCCCATGCGCGCCGCCGCAATCGCGACCGCCCTCGCCTTCCTGGCCATCCCCGCCTTCGCCCCCCCGGCCCACGCCCAGGCGCCTGCCCCGCAGGCCATCCCCGTCGGCGTGGTCACCGCCGCCCTGCGCCCGGTCAACCGCGCGCTCGATTTCGTCGGCCGGGTGGAGGCGATGCAGCGGGTGGACATCACCGCCCGCATCACCGGCTATCTGGAGGAGGTGCGCTTCCGCGAGGGCGACACGGTGAAGGAAGGCGCGCCGCTGTATCTGATCGAGCCGGACCCGTTCAAGGCGGCGGTGCAGCAGGCCCAGGGGGCCCTGGTGCAGGCCCAGGGGGCGCTGGCCAACGCCACCGTGCAGCGCCAGCGCGCGGAGGAGCTGGTCAAGACCAACGCCACCCCCGTCGCCACCCGCGACCAGCGCATCGCCGAGGAGCAGGACGCCCAGGGCAAGGTGATCAGCGCCGACGCCAACCTGCTCCAGGCGAAGATCAACCTCGGCTACACCGAGATCACCGCGCCGATCAGCGGGCGCATCGGCCGCACCGCGGTCACCAAGGGCAACGTGGTCGGCCCCAATTCCGGCCCGCTGACCACCATCGTCAGCATCGACCCGATGTACGTCACATTCCCCGTCAGCCAGCGTGAGTTCCTGCGCATCCAGAGCGAGGGGAAGGCCCGCACCGCCGGGGACCTCACGGTGAACATCCGCTTCGCCGACGGCCGCACCTATCCGCAGCCCGGCCGCATCAACTTCGTCAACGTCACCGTCGATCGCGCGACCGACACGGTGGCGGTGCGCGCCACCGTGTCCAACCCCGACGGCGCGCTGGTCGACGGCCAGTTCGTCCGCGTGGTGGTCAGCGAGGACAAGCCGGAGATGAAGGTGGTCATCCCCCAGGCGGCGCTGATCGCCGACCAGGAAGGGCTCTACGTGTTCGTGGTGCAGGACGGCAAGGCGGCGGTGAAGCGGGTGAAGCCGGGCCAGGACGTGGGCACCGGCATCGCCATCGAATCCGGCCTCGATGCCGGGGCGATCGTGGTGGTGCAGGGCGTGCAGAGCCTGCGCCCCGGTGCCCCGGTGGTCGCCTCGCCCCTTGCCGACAGCGTGAACCCCGCGGCCCTGAAGCCGGGCGGCTGAACCGATGCTTTCCTCCGTTTTCGTCGACCGGCCGCGCATGGCGATCGTCATCGCGGTCGTCACCGTCATCGCCGGGCTGCTGTCGCTGCTGGCCATTCCCGTGGCGCAGTATCCGGACATCGTGCCGCCGCAGGTCTCCATCACCACCTCCTATGCCGGCGCCTCCGCCGCCGTGGTGGACGCCACCGTCGCCCAGCCGATCGAGGCGCAGGTGGTGGGGGTGGACAAGGCCATCTACATGAAATCCGTCTCGGGCAACGACGGCAGCTACACGCTGACCGTCAGCTTCGAGCTGGGCACCAATCCGGACATCAACACCGTCAACGTCAACAACCGGGTGCAGATCGCGCTGGCCAAGCTGCCGGCCGAGGTGCGCCAGGTGGGCGTGACGGTGAAGAAGAAATCCTCCGCCATGCTCGGGGTGATCGCGCTCTATTCGCCCAAGGGCACGCGCGACCCGCTGTTCCTGTCCAACTACATGACCATCAACCTGCTGGACACCATCCGCAGCACGCCCGGCGTGGGCGACGCCTCGCTGTTCGGCCCGCAGGACTACGCCATGCGCGTGTGGATGGACACCGACCGCATGACCGGCCTCGGCCTGGTAGCCGACGACATCATCACCGCCATCAAGAACCAGAACACCCAGGCCGCGGTGGGGCGCATCGGCGCGCGGCCGATCTCCAACGAGCAGCAGCTGCAGCTGACCATCGAGACGCGCGGGCGGCTGACCACGCCGGACGAATTCGCCCGCATCATCCTGCGCACCAACCCGGACGGCTCGGTGCTGCGCCTGGGCGACGTGGCGCGCATCGAGCTGGGTGCCGCCAGCCTCGACCGCGACACGCGGCTGAACGGCCAGCCCGCGGCCATCGTGGGCATCTACCAGGCGCCGGGCGCCAACGCGCTGACCACGCTGGCCGCCGTGCGCCAGCAGATCGACGCGCTGTCCCACGAATTCCCCGACGACGTGGCGTGGAAGGTGACCTACGACCCCACCACCTTCGTCTCCGCCACCATCGAATCGGTGGAGCACACGCTGGTGGAAGCCTTCGTGCTGGTGGTGGTGGTGGTCTATCTGTTCCTGGGCAGCCTGCGCGCCACGCTGATCCCCACCCTGGCGGTGCCCGTCAGCCTGATCGGCGCGTTCATCGTGCTGAACGCCATCGGCTATTCCGCCAACACCGTCTCGCTGCTCGCCGTGGTGCTGGCCATCGGCATCGTGGTGGACGACGCCATCGTGGTGGTGGAGGCGGTGGAGGCGGAGCTGGAGCACGACCCCAGCCTGTCGCCGGCCGCGGCCACCAAGCTGGCGATGGGCAAGATCACCGCGCCGATCGTGGCGATCACGCTGGTGCTGCTGTCGGTGTTCGTGCCGGTGGCCTTCATTCCCGGCATTTCCGGCGAGCTGTTCCGCCAGTTCGCGGTGACCGTCGCCGTTTCCATGTTCCTCTCGGCGATCAACGCGCTGACCCTGTCGCCGGCGCTGTGCGCCCTGCTGCTGCGCGCCCATCACGGGCCGCGGCGCGGGCCGATCGGCATGGTGATGCGCGGCATCGACAGGGTGCGCGACGCCTATGGCGCGGTGGTGGCGCGGCTGGTGCGCTTCGCGCTGCTCTCCGTGCCGCTGGTGGTGCTGGTGCTGCTGGGCGTGGGCGGGCTGGGCCGCATCACCCCCACCGGCTTCGTGCCGCAGGAGGACCAGGGCGCGTTCTTCGTGGTGGCGCAGCTGCCGGACGGCGCCTCCGTGGTGCGCAGCCTCGACGTGGTGAAGCAGATCGAGGCGGTGGTCGGAAAGGAGAAGGCGATCGCCGACGTCACCTCGGTGGTCGGGCTCAACTTCATCGACAATTTCGCCCAGCCCAACGCGGCCTTCCTCATCGTGTCGCTGAAACCCTTCGACGAGCGCACGGACCCGTCGATGACCGCGCCGGCGGTGATCGCGCGGCTGGCGCAGCAGCTGCGGGTGATCCCCGGCGCGCGGGTGGTGCCGATCGCCCCGCCGCCGATCATCGGCCTGGGCACCGGCGGCGGCTTCACCTATGTGATGCAGGACGTGCGCGGGGGATCGCCGGCCGACATGGCCCGCGTGCTCAACGGGCTGGTGATCGCCGCCAACCAGGACGCGAAGCTCAGCCGCGTCTACAGCACCTTCTCCGCCACCAGCCCCTCGATCTACCTGGATATCGACCGGGAGAAGGCGCAGGTGCTGGGCGTGAGCCTCGGCAGCGTGTTCCAGGCGTTGCAGACCTCGCTGGGCGGATTCTACGTGAACGACATCAACCTGTTCGGCCGCACCTGGCAGGTGCAGGTGCAGGCGGACGCGGCGGACCGTGCGAGTGTGGAGGACATCTACCGCATCAACGTGCGCAACGCGAAGGGCGACATGGTGCCGCTGCGCAGCCTGCTGGAGGTGCGCATCGTGCTCGGGCCGCAGGCGCTGATCCGCTACAACAATCTGCGCGCGGTGACGGTGCAGGGCGAGCCGGCGCCCGGCGTTTCCTCCGGCCAGGCGCTGGTGGCGATGGAGAACGTGGCGGCGCGCACCCTGCCCACCGGCTTCCGCGGCGCCTGGACCGACACCGCCTTCCAGGAGAAGCGGGCCGAGGGGCAGACCACCATCATCCTCGCGCTGGCGGTGCTGTTCGCCTACCTGTTCCTGGTGGCGCTGTACGAGAGCTGGACGATCCCGGTGCCGGTGCTGCTGTCGGTCACCATCGCGGTGCTCGGCGCCTTCGTGGGCATGGTGCTGGCGGGGCTGACGCTCGATCTGTATGGCCAGATCGGGCTGGTGGTGCTGATCGGGCTGGCGGCGAAGAACGGCATTCTCATCGTGGAGTTCAGTAAGGAGGAGCGCGAGCGTGGCGTGGCGCTGCACGCGGCGGCGATCGACGGCGCGCGGCTGCGCTTCCGCCCGGTGATGATGACCAGCTTCGCCTTCATCCTCGGCCTGGTGCCGCTGGTGCTGGCGGTGGGGCCCTCGGAACTGGCGCGGCGCAACGTGAGCATGCCGGTGTTCGCGGGCATGATCTTCGCGAGCTTCCTGGGCATCTTCGTCATTCCCATGCTCTACGTGTTCTTCCAGGGGATACGCGAGCGGGTGAAGGGCACTGGAAAGGACGAGACGGCGTGAGGGGTTTCGCGCTTCTTCTGCTGCTGCTCGCGGGGTGCGCGCCGAGCTTGCCCGCCTGCCCTGTCGGCGCGCCGGGCGTCACCGCGCAGCTGTTCTTCGGCCGTGCGGGCATCGACGAGGCGGCGTGGCAGGGCTTCCTGACGGAGACGATCACGCCGCGCTTTCCCGACGGGCTGACGGTGATCGATGCCTATGGGCAATGGCGCCAGCGCGCCACCGGACGGGTGATCCGCGAGACCGCGAGCGTGCTGGAAATCGCCACCGACGAGGCCGCCCTGCCCCGCCTGGAGGAAATCCGCGCCGCCTATCGCGCCCGGTTCCACCAGGAATCCGTGGGGCTGGTGATCACCCGCAACTGCGCATCGTTTTGAGGAGTTCGCCATGGCCTTCGCCTGCACCATCCCCGCCGTGCCCACCGTGCAGCGCGACGATGCCGACGTGCGCATCACCCGCTGGGATTTCCCGCCGGGGGCCGTGACCGGCCAGCACACCCATGGCTGGCCCTACGCGGTGGTGATGCTGACGGACGCGCTGCTGCGCGTGGACATCGACGGCACGGTGACCGAAACCCGCCTGGGCGCCGGCGACGCCTATCACCGCCCCGCCGGCGTGGAGCACGACGTGATGAACGGCGGCGACGCGCCGATGGCCTTCGTGGAGATCGAATTCAAGCGGCCGGAGGCGTTGGCGTTCGGGTAAGGGTGCCGGCCCTGGATGAGGGTGGGGCCGTGCTCGATGCCGTCAAGGCACGCTTCGCTCAAGAGCCTTGACGGCCTCTGCGCGCGACGCCTTTCGGGTGGCAGGCCGGGGCAGGAAAGCGGCCCCTTTCAGCCGAACAGGAAAGCTGTGAAAGGCTCGCTTCTTTCCTTGCTTCGCATATTGGCACTGGCTTCGTTGCGGGAGGCGGGGTCAAGGGCTTGAGCGAAGCGTCCCTTGACGCCGTCTCCCGCAATGTAAGCACAATCGCAAGAAGCGAAGGGAGCCCCCTACTTCACCCGCGGATCGAGCGCATCGCGCAGCCCATCGCCCACGAGGTTGAAGCTCAGCACCACAAGAAAGATCGCCGCCCCCGGAAAGATCGCGAGCCACGGCGCCTGCGTCAGGAAGCGCTGCGCGCCGTTGAGCATGCTGCCCCAGGACGGTGCCGGCGGCTGCTGGCCGAGGCCGAGGAAGGACAGGCTGGCCTCCGCGATGATCGCCGCGGCGATGGCCAGCGTGGCCTGCACCAGGATCGGCGGCACGATGTTGGGCAGCACATGGCGCAGCGCCACGCGCGTGGGCCGGTTGCCCAGGGCGCGCGCGGCCTCCACATAGTCGTTGGTCATCGCATCCAAAGTCGCCGCGCGGGTGATGCGCACGAAGACGGGCGTGGCGGTGATGCCGATGGCGATCATCGCGTTCTCCAGGCTCGGCCCGAGGAAGGTGGCGAGCGCGATGGCGAGGATCAGGAAGGGCGAGGCCAGCATGGCATCCACCACCCGCCCGATCGCCGCATCCGTCCAGCCGCCAGCGAAGCCCGCGAGCAGGCCGGTGGGCACGCCGATGCCGGTGGCGATGGCGACGGAGATCACGCCGGCCAGCAGGCTGGCGCGCGCGCCGAAGATCACCCGGCTCAGCACGTCGCGCCCGTTCTCGTCGGTGCCGAACCAATGCGCCAGGCTGGGCGCCTTGCGGATCACCGACCAGCTCGTCTGGTTCGGGGCGAACGGCGCGATCAACGGCGCGGCCACCGCGAGCACGACGAACCCCACCACGATCGCCAGCCCCAGCACCGCCGCGGGCCGGCGCAGGAAACGCCGCAGCGCGAGGCGCAGCGGGCTTTGGGGCCGCGCGGCCACCACGGCGCCCGCCGTTCCCACGGCAGCGCTCATGCCGCGCGCATCCGGGGATTGATGAGAACGTAGAGCACGTCAGCCAGAAGATTGAGCAGCACATAGACCGTCGCGGTCACCAGCACCACGCCCTGCACCACGGGATAGTCGCGGTTGAACACGGCATCGACGATCAGCTTGCCGAAGCCGGGAATGGTGAAGACCTGCTCCGTCAGCACCGCCCCGGACAGCAGCGTGCCCAGCTCCAGCGCGCCCAGCGTCACCACCGGCACCAGCGCGTTGCGCAGCGCATGGCGCAGCACCACCACGCGCTCGCGCAGCCCCTTGGCGCGGGCGGTGCGCACATAGTCCTGATCCAGGGCCGTGAGCATGGCGCTGCGGGTATGGCGCATCAGAATGGCGGCGATGGCGTTGCCCAGCACGAAGGCCGGCATCACCGTTGTGGCGAGCGACTGCCGCCAATCCTCGGCGAGCGAGACATAGCCCGAGGGCGGCAGCCAGCCGAGCTTCACGCTGACCAGCAGGATCAGCATGATGCCGAGCCAGAAATTCGGCGTGGACAAGCCGGCGAGGCCGACGAGATTGGCCAGGTGGTCCCAAACCCCGTTGCGCCCGACAGCGGACATCACGCCGGTGGGCACGCCGATGCACACGGCGAAGATGAAGGCCATCACGCCGAGTTGCAGCGTGACCGGCAGCTTGGTCAGCACCAGCTGCGACACCGGCAGGCCGATGCGCAGCGACTGGCCGAGATCGCCGTGCAGCACGTTGCCCAGCCAATGCAGGTATTGCAGCGCCAGCGGGCGATCGAGCCACAGCTGGGTGCGGATCTGCGCGAGCACCGCGGGGTCGCGCTCCTCGCCCGCCAGCAGCATGGCGGGGTCGCCGGGCATCAGCTGCTGCAGGCCGAACACGAGGATCGTGACCAGCAGCAGCGTGGGAATCACCTGCGCGAAGCGCGCGCCGAGCGAGCCCTTCATCGCGCGTTACGGCGCGACGGTCATGCCCTGGGGACGAATGATCCAGTCGGGCACGGGCACGTAGCCGTTCACCTTGGCGGTCATGGCGAAGATGTTCTTGGGCGAATAGAGATACATGATCGGCAGGTCGCGGTTCAGCACCTGCGCGAGCTTGCCGTAGAGCTGCCGGCGGGCGCCGATATCGGTCACCGCGCGCGCCTGGTCCAGCAAATCGTCGGCTTCCTTGCTGCTGTAGTGGGAATCGTTCAGCGCCATGCCGGTATGGACGAAATTGTAGAGATTGCCGTCGGCATCGGTGCGGCCGGACCAGCCGATGGAGAAGGTTTCGTACTCGCCGCTGGTGGAGGCCTTCAGCGCGGTGACGAATTCCGTGGTGCGCAGCTTCACGTCGAATCCGGCCTCGGCGGCCATGGACTGGATCACCTCGCCGGTCTGCCGCTGGTCGGGCGCGTTGGGCAGCATCAGCTCGACGGTGACCGGCGTTTTGACGCCCGCCTCCTTCAGCAGCGCCTGGGCGCGCGCCACGTCCCGCCCGGCAGGCGGCACGGCGGGGTCGTAGAAGGGCGAGCTGGGCGGCACCGCCTGGGCGACGGGGGTGTGCACACCGTTATACACCACCTGCACCAGGGCGGCGCGGTCGATCGACAGCGCGAAGGCCTGGCGCACGCGGGCATCCTGCATCATCGGCGTGCGCTTCTGGCTGCCATTGGCGATGTTGAAGGTAAGGCCCTGGTAGCCGAGGCCGCCGACCATCACCATCTTCAACTTGGAATCCTTGCCGATCACCTCCACGTCGCTGGGCTGGAAGCGCTCGGCCATGTCCAGCGCGCCGCCCTGGAGATTGGCGAGGCGCACGGTGTTGTCCGGGATCGGGCGGAACACCACGCGCTGCAGCTTGATGGCCCCGGCATTCCAATAGTCCGCGAATTTGTCGAGCACGATGCGGTCCTGGGCCACGCGCTCGGTGAACTTGAACGGCCCGGCACAGACCGGGTGGTTGCCGAAATCCCCGCCCAGCGCCTGCGCCGCCTTGGGCGAGACGATCATGCCCGCGCGGTCGGTGAGCTGCGAGAGGAAGGGCGAACTGGCCGATTTCAGCACCAGCTTCACGGTGAGCGGATCGACCACGTCCACGTGATCCAGCGTCGCGATCTCGCCGCGCCGTGTGCTGCCCTGCATGGAAAGATGCCGGTCCAGGCTGAACTTCACGGCCGCGGCGTCGAACTTCTCGCCGTCCTGGAACACCACGTTGGGGCGCAGCTTCATCACCAGCGTGACCGGATCGGTCCACTCATAGCCGGTGGCGAGCTGGGGCACGATGGCGAGCTTCTCGTCGATATCCAGCAGCTTGTCGCACAGCGAGGCGAAGACGATGCGGCCGACGAAGGTGCGGCCCAGCGTGGGGTCGAGCATGTCGGCGTCGTCGGCGATGCCGATGCGCAGGGTCTGCGCCGCCACCGGGCCGGCCATCATCGCTCCGAGACAGGCGATCAGGATACGGCGCATCGGCAAACTCCCTCGCTGGAATGACGGGGAAAGATGAGCGGACGCGCCGGCGCTGGCAAGCGATTGTCGCGCGCGGCGCGCCGGCGCAGACTCCCGCCAACAGGAGGAGCCGCCCATGCGCAGCCATCGTATCGCGTCCATCCCCGCCGACGGCATCGGGCCGGAGGTGATTTCCGCGGGGCTGGAGGTGCTGGACGCCATCGCCAGCCGCGACGGCGGGTTCCGCCTGGCGGTGGACCATTACGACTGGGGCTCGGACCATTACCGCAAGCACGGCGTGCTGATGCCGGCGGACGGGCTGGAGCGGCTGCGCGGGGCGGATGCGATCTATTTCGGCGCTGTGGGCGCGCCGGACATTCCCGACCACGTCACGCTGTGGGGCCTGCGCCTGCCGATCTGCCAGGGCTTCGACCAATACGCCAATGTCCGCCCCACCCGCATCCTGCCCGGCGTGACCTCGCCGCTGCGCGACGCGGGGCCGGACGATCTGGACTGGCTGATCATCCGCGAGAATTCGGAGGGCGAATACGCGGGGCATGGCGGGCGCGCCCATCGCGGCCTGCCGGAGGAGGTGGCGACGGAGGTGGCGATCTTCACCCGCGTCGGCGTGGAGCGCATCATGCGCTACGCCTTCGACTGCGCCCGCGCCCGGCCGCGCCGGCACCTGACCGTGGTGACGAAATCCAACGCCCAGCGCTTCGGCCTGGTGATGTGGGACGAGATCGCCGCCAGCGTCGCCGCCGAGTATCCCGACGTGACCTGGGACAAGGAGCTGGTGGACGCGATGACCATGCGCATGGTGCGCAAGCCGCGCAGCATCGACACGGTGGTGGCGACCAACCTGCACGCCGACATCCTCTCCGACCTCGCCGCCGCGCTGGCCGGCAGCCTCGGCATCGCGCCCACCGGCAATGTCGATCCGCAGCGCCGCCATCCCTCGATGTTCGAGCCGATCCACGGCTCGGCCTTCGACATCACCGGCCAGGGCATCGCCAACCCCGTCGCCAGCTTCTGGACGGCCGCGCTGATGCTGGAGCATCTCGGCGAGCGTGAGGCGGCCGCGGGGCTGATGACGGCGGTGGAACAGGTCTGCGCGGCCGGCATCCTCACCCCCGATCTCGGCGGCACCGCGACGACGAAGGAGGTCACGCGGGCGGTCTGCGCGGCGATTCGGGGAGCGAACACGTAGCGGCCCAGACCGCGGCGCAGTCCAGTGCCGCGACGCAATCGCGCTGGGCCGGCGTCTCCATCGCTTCGGGATGGTAGTGCGCGCGTGTCCAGCCGACCGGATCGGCCTCGCCGGCCAGCTTGGCGAGGGCGGCGATGATCGTGCCGGTGCGGCCGATGCCGGCGCGGCAGCCGATATAGACGTCGCGCTCCGGCGCATCGCCCATGGCGCGCAGCAGGGCGACGAGCCCGGTGACGAGCTGGGCCTGGGTGGGCGCGCGAAAATCGGCAACGTCGATGCGCACCGCCGCCTGATCCGCCTTGGCCGACCGCGCTTCCAGGCATAGTCCGATCGCCGGCCGCGCGTACTCGTCGAACGGACCGCCGGTGATGGCGCGGTCCCGGCCCAGCAGCCGCAGCGTGACCGTCGCGGTCAGGCCGCCTCCACCTGCATCTCGCCGAGATAGGCCTGCTTGATCATCTCGTTCTCGCGCATCTCCGCCGCCGTGCCGCTGAGCACCACCTCGCCGGTCTGCAGCACATAGGCGCGATGGGCGATGGACAGCGCCATGTTGGCGTTCTGCTCCACCATGAAGATCGTCGTGCCCTGGCGGTTGATCTCCTGGATGATGTCGAACACCTGCTCCACGAACAGCGGCGACAGGCCCATCGACGGTTCGTCCATGCAGATCAGCCGCGGGCGGGCCATCAGCGCGCGGCCGATCGCCACCATCTGCTGCTCGCCGCCCGACAGCGTGCCGGCCAGCTGGTCGCGCCGCTCCTTCACGCGCGGGAACAGCGCATAGACGCGCTCGAGATCCTGCTCGAATTGCGGCCCGCGCGGCTGGGTGTAGGCGCCGAGCTCGAGGTTTTCATACACGGTCATGCGCGGGAACAGCCGCCGCGCCTCCAGCACCGGGGCGATGCCACGGCGCACCCGCTCGCTGGTGGCCAGGTTGCTGATCACCTGGCCGTCGAAGGTCACCGACCCGCTGGCCGGTCGCACCACGCCCATGATGGTCTTCATGGTGGTGGACTTCCCGCAGGCATTGCCGCCGAGCAGGCAGACGATCTCGCCGCGCTCGATGGTGTAGTTCACGTTCTTCAGCGCGTGCATGTCGCCGTAGAACGTGTTCACGTCCTTGAATTCGAGCAACAGGTCAGCCATTGGCAACTCCCGCATGGGCGGCCTGGGCGGTACGGCCGAGATAGGCGGTCAGCACCGCCTCGTCGCGCCGCACGTCGTCGGGCAATCCCTCGGCGATCTTCTCGCCGTGGTCGAGCACGATCACGTTCTGCGCGAGGCGGGTGACCACGTCGAGCTTGTGTTCGATCAGCAGGATGGTCAGGCCCAGCTCGTGCAGGCTCTTGATCTGCTCGGCGAGTTCCAGCGTCTCCGCCGGGTTCATGCCGGCGGTGGGCTCGTCGAGCAGCAATATCTTCGGCCGTGTCGCGATGGCCCGCGCGATCTCCACGCGCCGGCGGTTGGCGTAGGACAGGCCGGAGACGATCTGGTCGATGCGCGGGGTCAGCCGGTTGCCGAACAGGCCGATGATGTCCAGCGCCCAGGCCCGCGCCCCCGCCTCCTCCCGCCTTGTGCCCGGCAGGCGCAGCACGGAGGCGACGGGGCCGGCATGCAGCCGCGCGTGTTCGCCGATCATCACGTTCTGAAGAACCGTGAGGTTGGGGAACAGGCGGATGTTCTGGAAGGTGCGGGCCACGCCGGCTTCGAGAATCTCATGCGGCGCCAGGCCGAGCAGTTCGGCGCCATGGAAGCGGATGCTGCCGCCATCCGAATGCACCAGCCCGGTGATGACGTTGAACAGCGTGGACTTGCCCGAGCCGTTGGGCCCGATCACCGCCACCACCCCGCCATCGGGCACCACGAGATCGACCGCGTTCAGCGCCACCAGCCCGCCGAACTTCACGGTGACGCCCTTCACCTCCAGCGCGTTGCCGCCGGCGGGCTGCCAGCGCCCGATGCGTTCCAGCCCGGTGAAGCCGCCACGCTGCACGTTCGCCGTCTGCGCCGCCATGTTCAGCGGCGGCGCCTTGGCCATGGCGGGGATCAGCCCCTCGCGGCGGAACAGCATCATCACCACCAGGATGATGCCGAAGATCAGCTCGATCGACTGCACCAGATCGACCTGCCGCAGCCAGGCGCTGCCGACCAGATCGCCGAAGGCGTTGATCCACTGCGTCAGGTCCTTGAGGAACCAGGATTGCAGCAGTTGCAGCACCGCGGCGCCGAGCACCACGCCCCACACGCTGCCCATGCCGCCGAACACCACCATCACCAGGATCATGGTGGAGACGGGGAAGCCGAACATTTCCGGCGTCGCCGTCTGCAACTTCGCCACGAAGAACACGCCGGTCATGCCGGCGAAGGCGGCGCCGATGGCGAAGGCCAGCAGCTTGAAGCGCACCAGGTTCACGCCCATCGCCGCCGCCGCCGTCTCGTCCTCGCGGATCGCCATCCAGGCGCGGCCGATGCGCGAATCCCGCAGGCGGATGCTGATGAAGATCAGCAGCACCACCATCGCGAAGCCCACGTAGTAGTAGGGTGTCGCATCCACCCCGAAGCTCCAGCCGAACAGGCGCGGCGCCTGCACGCCGTTGAGCCCGGCCGCACCGTTGGTCCAGTCGCTCTTGTTGCGCGCCACGATGGGCACGATCTCGCCGAAGCCCAGCGTGACGATGGCCAGGTAGTCCCCGCGCAGCCGCAGCGTGGGCGCGCCGAACAGCACGCCGAAGAACGCCGCCACCAGCGCCGCAGTGGGCAGGGCGAGCCAGAAGGACAGGGTGAAATGCACCAGGTCCGGCCCGCCCTGGTTCATCTTCTCCACCAGGCCCAGCGCGGCGAAAGGCTGCCAGAAGCTCGACCATTCCGGCATCACCTGGAAGCTGGTGAGGATGCCGTAGTAGTAGGCGCCGATGGCGAAGAAGGCGGCGTAGCCGAGATCGAGCAGGCCGGCGAAACCGACGACGATGTTCAACCCCAGCGCCAGCGTGGCGTAGGACATGGCGTTGGCCATGCTGTCGATGTCGCCGTCATTGTCGTGGACGATCGGGAAGGCGAGCATCACCACGGTGAGCAGCACCAGGGTGATGAACTTGCGCCGTTCCGGCGCGATGCCGGCGAAGGGCCGGCCAAGGGCGTTGAGGGCGGCGGTGACCATGATCGACGCTCCTCAGGACTTGTTCGGCGCCATCCGGCCGAACAGGCCGGAGGGTCGGAACACCAGGACCAGCACCAGGATCGAGAAGATCACCACGTCGGTCCAGGCGGTGGCGATGAGCTGGCCGCCGGAGGCCTCGATCAGCCCGATGATGAGGCCGCCCACCATCGCGCCGGGCACGTTGCCGATGCCGCCCAGCACGGCCGCGGTGAAGGCGCGCAGCCCGGCGACGAAGCCCACGCTGGCGCTGGTGAAATTGTAGTAGAGGCCGAAGATCAGCCCGCCCGCCCCGGCCAGCGCGGAGCCGACGAAGAACGCCGTCATGATCACGCGATCGACCTCGATGCCCATCATGCGCGCGGCGTCCGGGTCCTGCGCGGTGGCGCGCATCGCCTTGCCCAGCCGGGTGCGGTTCACGAAATAGCTCAGCCCGCCCATCAGCACGAAGGCGATGATCCAGATGAGGATCTCGCGCAGCCGCAGCACGGCGCCGCCGATGTCGTAGTGCACGGCCGGCAGCGGATTGGGGAAATTCTTGGCATCCGCCCCGGTGGTCAGCAGCACCACGTTGAGCAGGATGTAGGACACGCCGATGGTGGTGATCATCGCCGCCGGCCCCTTCACGTGGCGCACGCGGCGCAGCAGGAACCGCTCGATGCCCACGCCGAGCACGCCGGTGGCCACCATGGTGACGAGGAAGGCGACCAGCAGCACGCCGGCCAGCGGCAGCCCGGTCAGCACCACCGTCTGCCCCTTCAGGCCGAACGCGTCCAGCGTCATCAGCGCGACGAAGGAGCCGACCATGAAGATGTTGAAATGGGAGAAGTTGATCAGCTCGAGAATGCCGTAAACCAGCGTGAAGCCCAGCGCCAGCAGCGCGTACATCGCGCCCAGGCTGACGCCGTTGATCAGTTGTTGCAAAATCAGATCGGCTGTGGTCATGCGCCGGCGCTCTCCGCGGTCGTTTCGGGCGGGAAAAGGGCCCGGCAGGTTCGCCGGGCCCGTGATCCTCAGACGGTCGGCGCCACGCCGACGTATTTGTACTGCGAGGACGGGTCGTCGAGCGGCTTGGTCTTGTCCTGCTTGATCTGGAACACGGAAATCACCTTGTTCTTCAGGTCGCCGTGCTCGTCGAACTCCACCTCACCCTGCAGGGTGGAGACCTTGGAGGACTGGATGTTGTCGCGCACGTTGTCGCGCGTCACCGGCTTGCCGGCGGCCACCAGGCGCTTCACCGCGTCGATGATGATCAGCGCCGCGTCGTAGCTGGTCACGGTGTAGTCGTCCGGACCCATCTTGTATTTCTCGGTGTATTTCTTGGTCCAGTTGCCGAGCTTGGGGTCGTCCACCACGTGCGGGCTGGCCTGGGTGGCGTACCAGCCTTCCACCGCGGGGAAGCCCACGCCGGTCAGCAGGTCGGAGCCGAACATGCCGTCGCCACCCGCCTTGATGACGTTCGGGATGATCTCGTAGGACTGCTTGGCCAGCTTCACGCCGGCCTGGCCCACGCCGCCGTAGTACATGGCGTCCGCACCCAGCGACTTGATCTTGGTCAGAATGGCCGAATAGTCGGCCGCCTTCGGGTCCAGCCGGTCGCGGCCGAGGATCTTGATCCCCTTCTTCTCCGCCTGCGCCTGGAACGCGTCCGCCAGCCCCACGCCGTAGGCGCCGGAGTCGTCGAGCACGAAGATCGACTTCACCTTCAGCTTGTCGGCCATGAAATTGGCCATGTTCGGGCCCTGGAAGGCATCCGTCGCCACCGTGCGGAAGTAGATCGCCTTGCCGGCGGGGCGGTACTGGGCGGCGAATTTCGGGTCGGTGATGTCGGGGTTGGTGGAGGCCGGGGTGATGGTGGCCAGGTTGCCCTGGCTCAGGATCGGCGCCATCGCCTTGCCGACGCCGGACATCTGCGGGCCGACGCTGGCGACGATGTCGCGGTCGGAGACCATCTTGCGGGCGTTGGTGGCACCCTGCACCGGGTCGTACTGGCCGGCCGTGGCGGTGCCGTCGTCGAATTTCACGTATTCGAACTTGACCCCCTTCACGGCCTTGCTCTCGTTGGCCTCGTCGATCGCCATCATGGCCCCCTGCGCGGCGCGCAGGGCGGAGGTGGCGTCGGCGCCGGTGAAGGACATCTCCAGCGCGATCTTCACCACCTTGTCGGCCGCCTCGGCGCCCGATACGCCGAGCGTTGCCGCCGCGGCGGTGGCAGCCGTGGCCATCAGGGCCGAACGGCGGGTCAGCTTCACTGTCATGGTCAACTCCCTGTCCCCCGGCTTGCGGAACTGCCCGCAACCGAATGTTTCAGCATGCGGTCGGCATGCCATGAAGACAAGCCTGCCTCGCGCGAAGCGCAGAGGCAAGCGAGCCCACGGCATTTCCACCGGGCGTGAACGCAAGGACCGGGCCAGTTCACGCGCGGCGCGCCTGTGCTAAGAGCGCGCCATGGCCCCGCCCCTGCTTCTGCTGCAAGATATTCGCCTCACCCTCGGCACCGCCCCGCTTCTGGATGGGGCGGAAATCGCCGTTTCTCCAGGCGACCGCCTCTGCCTCGTGGGCAGGAACGGGTCAGGCAAATCGACTCTGCTCAAGATTGCGGCAGGATTGCTGACTCAGGATGCAGGCACGCGCTTCGCCCAACCGGGCGCCACGGTGCGCTATCTGGCGCAGGAGCCGGACCTCGCCGGCCACGAAACGATCCGCGACTATGTCGAGGCCGGGCTGGGGCCGGGGGACGACCCGCATCGGGCGCGCACGCTGCTCGACCAGCTGGGCCTGAACCCCGAGGCGGCGCCGGACCATCTCTCCGGCGGCGAGGCGCGGCGCGCGGCGCTGGCCCGGGCGCTGGCGCCGGCGCCGGACATCCTGCTGCTCGACGAGCCGACCAACCATCTCGACCTGCCGGCCATCGCCTGGCTGGAGGCCGAGCTGGCGGCGATGCGCACGGCGATGGTGCTGATCAGCCACGACCGCAGGCTGCTGGAATCCCTCTCCCGCTCCATCGTCTGGCTCGACCGCGGCATCACCCGGCGGATCGACCGCGGCTTCGCCCATTTCGAGGCGTGGCGCGACGAGGTGCTGGAGCAGGAGGAGCGCGACCGCCACAAGCTGGGCCGCAAGCTGGCGATGGAGGAGGACTGGCTGCGCTACGGCGTCACGGCGCGGCGCAAGCGCAACGTGAAGCGGCTGGCCAATCTCCACGCGCTGCGTGAGCAGCGCCGCCAGCAGCGCGGCGGCACGGCGGGGCTGAAGCTCGCGGCCACCGAGGCGGACATCTCCGGCAAGCTGGTGGCGGTGGCCGAGGATGTCGGCAAATCCTTCGACGGGCGGCCGATCGTCGCGGGCCTGACCACCCGCATCCTGCGCGGCGACCGCGTGGGCATCGTCGGCCCCAACGGCGCCGGCAAGACCACGCTGCTGTCGCTGCTGACCGGCGCGCTGGCGCCGGATGCCGGCACGGTGAAGCTCGGTGCCGGGCTGCGCATGGTGACGCTGGACCAGCGGCGCGAGAGCCTCGACCCCGACCTCACCCTGGCCGACACGCTGACCGGCGCCTCCGGAAGGCGCGGCGGCGACATGGTGGAGGTGAACGGCCAGCCGCGGCACGTGATCGGCTACATGAAGGACTTCCTGTTCACCCCCGAGCAGGCGCGCACCCGGGTGGGCGTGCTCTCGGGCGGCGAGCGCGGGCGGCTGGCGCTGGCGGTGGCGCTGGCCAAGCCGTCCAACCTGCTGGTGCTGGACGAGCCGACCAACGATCTCGACCTGGAGACGCTGGAACTCCTTCAGGAAATGCTCGGCGACTATGCCGGCACGGTGCTGCTGGTCAGCCACGACCGCGACTTCCTCGACCGCGTGGCGACCAGCGTGATCAATGCCGAGGGCGGCGGGCGCTGGGTGGACTATGCCGGCGGCTACACGGACATGCTGGCCCAGCGCGGCGCGCCGGTGATGGTGGCGCGCGCCGCCGCGCGCACGACCCAACCTTCCGGCGCGTCCCCAGCCCGCGCCGCGCGCAAGCTGAGCTTCAAGGACAAGCACGCGCTGGAAACCCTGCCGGCGCGCATCGACGAGTTGCAGCGCGGCATCGCCAAGCACACGCGCGTGCTCGCCGATGCCGGGCTCTACGGCCGCGACCCCGCCGCCTTCCGCCGCGCCACCGACGCGCTGGCCGAGGCGGAGACGGAATTGGCCAAGGCCGAGGAGCGCTGGCTGGAGCTGGAGATGCTGCGCGAGGAACTCGAAGGCGGTTGAGGGCGGGCTCCTTCGCACTCCCGATTGTGCTTGCGTTGCGGGAGACGGCGTCAAGGCGTGCTTCGCTCACGCCTTGACCCCGTCCCCGCAACGAAGCAAGTGCCACGCAGGCAAAGCCTGCGGAACACGCGAAGAAGGGACGGACGTGAGCCCTGTCCAGCTTTCTTGTTCGGCTGAAGGGACCGCTTTCTTGCCCCGGCCTTCCATCCGAAAGGCGCCGCGCGCAGGCGGGGTCAAGGCCCTTGAGCGAAGCGAACCTTGACGCCGCCGAGCACGGCGCCACCCTCCGAAGAAGGCGGGCCGTGTTTTCAATCGGTTTGTCGCGGTTCCGAAGCTTGACGCGCGCGCAAGCCACCCCATAGGCTCCTTCGCAAAATTGCTGCAATAAAGAGGGGGAAACGGTTTCCGGCGGCGCCGGGCGCGCGTGTGCCCCCATGGGGGACGGCCGCATGAAATTCGCCATGTGCCTGGAGCTGGATCATGGACCGAAATGGATCCATGCCCGCCAGCTCGGCGTGGACCACGCCGTGGTGCTCGGCGACACCCAGGGCGGCCACGAGCTCTGGCGCTACGAGAACCTGCTGCGGCTGAAGACGCGGTTCGAGGATGCCGGGCTCAACCTCGCGGCCATCGAGGGGCTGATCCCCATGGACCACATCAAGCTCGGCACGCCCGAGCGCGAGGCGGAGCTGGAGGCGTTCTGCCAGACCATCCGCAACATGGGTGCCTTGGAAATCCCCGTGCTCTGCTACAGCTGGATGGCGCATTTCACCTGGGTGCGCACCTCCACCACCACCCGCGCGCGCGGCGGCGCGCTGACCAGCAGCTACGACCACGCCCTCACCCAGCGCGCGCCGGAAGCCAACCATCTGCGCCTGACTGAAGACAAGCTGTGGGAAACCTACGCGTATTTCCTCGATCGCGTGGTGCCCGTGGCGGAGAAGGCGGGGGTGCGGCTGTCGCTGCATCCGGACGACCCGCCGCTGTCGCCGGTGCTCGGCGTCGGCCGCATCTTCGGCCGGCCGGAGGCGTTCGACCGCGCCATGGCGATGAAGCCCAGCGAGGCCAACGCCATCACCTTCTGCCAGGCGAATTTCAGCCTGATGGACGGGCCGGCGCGCGTGCCCGAGCTGATCCGCCACTACGGCAAGCAGATCGCCTTCGTGCATTTCCGCGACGTGCGGGGCACGGCGGAGAGCTTCGTGGAGACGTTCCACGATGAGGGCCACACGGACATGTTCGCGGCCATGCGCGCCTATCGCGACATCGGCTTCAACGGCCCGATCCGGCCGGACCACGCGCCTTCCATGGAAGGCGATCCGAACACCCGGCCGGGCTACGAGGCGCTGGGGCGCATCCACGCCTTCGGCTACATGCAGGGGCTGCTGGAAGGCGTGGACGCGATGCGGCGCGCAACATGAGCGGGCCGGGTCGGCCGGCGGCGGCGCGCCAAGCCAAAACCAACGGCCGCGGCCATTCTTCATGGCCGTGGACATGAGTGTGACAGCGACCGCCGCCGGTTCCCCTGCCCGGCCCCAGGTCGCGCAGTCGGCGCTGGGCGGCGCGCTGGAAGCCTATGCCTACCTCGCCCCGCTGCTGCTGGTGCTGGTCGGCCTCGCCGCCTACCCGCTGCTCGACGGCATCTGGACCAGCCTGACGGACCGGGCGGTGACGCGGCCGGGCACCTGTCTCTTATACACATCTGACGCTGCCGACGAACTCTAGGGTGTA
>CAMFLK010000052.1 GCA_945957135.1 uncultured Rhodospirillales bacterium | reverse complement strand
CGGACCGCGTCGCCGGGTTCATCCCATCGGATGCGCAAACGGCCCCGGCGAACCTGCCCGGCGGCCGTTTTTTGCCGTGGTTCCGTTGGCGGCGGCCACCTTCACACCCCGCCCGCCGCCACCAGCCAGCACGCGCCGGGCAACGCGACGTCGGGCGTCGCATGGGGCGCGAGGGCATCGCGCAGCGCCGCGCGCGCCGTCGCGTTCAGTTCGGCCGGCAGGTCGCGCAGGGCCTGGCGCACCGGCAGGGTGAGCATGGCGTTGTCCACCGCCGAGTCCAGGTCGTTGCCCAGCTTCATCGTGAGATCGAGCCGGGTGATCGCCGGCGCGCCGAACCCGGCCTCGCCCAGGATGTGGCGGATGCGCTCGGGGTCGCCGAAGGCGAAGGGGCCGGGGTCGTTCGGGTCCGGACGCGGCGCCGGCGGGGTGTGGGCGCGGATGGTGCTCAGCACCAGGCCGGTCCACGGGTTGTCGGCCAGCTTCGTCCAGCAGGCGAACACCAGCCGCCCGCCCGGGGCAAGCGCGCCGCGCAGATGGGTGAAGGCGGCCACGGGATCGCCGAAGAACATCACGCCGAAGCGGGAGAACAGCAGGTCGAAGCTCGCCGGCGGGAAGTCGTGGGTGGCGGCGTCGGCCAGCAGCCAGGTGAGGTTGGCCTGCCCGTCCGCGCGGGTGCGGGCGATGTCGAGCAGCGTGCCGGAAATGTCCAGGCCGATGACGTGGCCGCCGGGCGTCACGCGTTCGGCCAGCGCCAGCGTGGTGGTGCCCGTGCCGCAACCGATGTCCAGCACGCGCTGGGGGGCGCGGGGGGCGGCAAGGGCCAGCAGCGCCTCGGCCACCGGAACCAGCGCCGTGTCCGTGCGCTCCGCCCGTGCCGCCCAGCCATCGCCCCCGGGACCTTGCCAGAAGGCGCGTTGCTGTTCGTGAAGCTCGGTGCTGCGGCTCATGCGCGATCCCCTGATGCCCGGCCAGCATATGGGGTGCCGCGCGCCATGTGCAGGGCTCCCGCGCGCGCCCGGATCACTTGAAGACATCAAGATATCCTTATACACCCCGCGCACTCAGCCAGGAGAGCGACCGATGCCCGACACCGTCCAGACCGAAGCCGACTACAAGGTGCGCGACATCGGCCTCGCCGAATGGGGCCGCAAGGAAATCGCCATGGCCGAGGACGAGATGCCCGGGCTGATGGCCATCCGCGCGGAATACGGCAATTCCCGCCCGCTGGCCGGGGCGCGCATCGTCGGCTGCCTGCACATGACCATCCAGACCGCCGTGCTGATCCAGACGCTGGAGCATCTCGGCGCCACGGTGCGCTGGTCGTCCTGCAACATCTTCTCCACCCAGGACCATGCCGCCGCCGCCATCGCCGCCGCCGGCACGCCCGTGTTCGCCTGGAAGGGCATGGACGAGGACGAGTTCTGGTGGTGCATCGAGCAGACCGTGCGCGGGCCGGACGGCTGGGTGCCGAACATGATCCTGGATGACGGCGGCGACGCCACCCAGCTGATCCACAGCAAGTATCCCCAGCTGCTCGCCGATATCCGCGGCCTGTCGGAGGAGACCACGACGGGCGTGCACCGGCTGTGGGAGATGGCGCGGGCCGGCACGCTGAAGGTGCCCGCCATCAACGTGAACGACAGCGTCACCAAGTCCAAGTTCGACAACCTCTATGGCTGCCGTGAATCGCTGGTGGACGCCATCCGCCGCGGCACGGACGTGATGATGGCCGGCAAGGTGGCGGTGGTGAACGGGTTCGGCGACGTGGGCAAGGGTTCCGCCGCCTCGCTGCGCAATGCCGGCTGCCGGGTGATGGTGACCGAGGTGGACCCGATCTGCGCCCTGCAGGCGGCGATGGAGGGCTACGAGGTCACCACCATGGAGGATGCCGCGCCGCATGCCGACATCTTCGTGACCGCGACGGGCAATGTGGACGTGATCACGCTGGACCACATGCGCGCCATGAAGCACCGCGCCATCGTCTGCAATATCGGCCATTTCGACAGCGAGATTCAGATCGAGGCGCTGCGCAACTACACCTGGGACAACGTGAAGCCGCAGGTGGACGAGGTGGTGTTCCCCGACAACAAGCGGCTGATCGTGCTGTCCGAGGGGCGGCTGGTGAACCTGGGCAACGCCACCGGCCACCCGAGCTTCGTGATGTCCGCCAGCTTCTGCAACCAGGTGCTGGCGCAGCTGGAGCTGTGGACCGCGGCCCCCGGCAAATACGAGAACAAGGTCTATACCCTGCCCAAGCAGCTCGACGAGAAGGTGGCGGCGCTGCACCTGGCCAAGGTGGGGGCGAAGCTGACCAGGCTCGCCCCGAAGCAGGCCGACTATATCGGCGTGCCCGTGGCCGGGCCGTTCAAGCACGACCTGTACCGCTACTGATCGACCGTTGCCGATCGGCAACTGCCGAACGGATGAACGTTTTGTCACGCACGAATCATGTGCGTGGTCGCAACTCGGTCACCATCTGGGCGTAGGGTGATTGCCGATGTGCCGGCCTTCCTTGGGAAGGCCGGCCCGACGCGGTTGCGAGGGGGGCTATCTTGATTGAGCGAGGATTGGGGCCGGACCTGCCGTTCACGGCGGCTGTGCGGCGGCGACTTCTGGACATGGAAGGCGTTGGGGATGCGACCTCGCTCGCCGACCTGCTGTTTCTCGAACGCTGGGAGATGGTGCCCGCCCCCGGTCCGGCGGCGGCCCTGCGCGTGAGCCAAATTCGTCGGGCCAATCCCGGGCTGAGCGCCGAAATCCGCGCGGAGCTGGGCCGGCGCGGCTGAGCTCCAGCCATGCACTGGCACCACTGTCGCAAAACTTTACAGGTTGTCTTCGCGACGGGATCGATTCGTAGAAAAATACGACAAAGCGGATAGAATTTGAGACGATTCACGTTGGCATACGGTCGCGTACGACGATTCCGTTGCCGGCTCGGCCCGAATACGGTCTGATCGTTCCGAAATTGGCACAATATTTCAGCCACTTGTCATATTCGGACCAAACTCATTCGGGGCCGTGTCAGCAAATTTTACAGATCGTGTCGCATCGTTGCGAATGCCGAAATCTAAACCTTGGATAAATCTCTCTTTTTTGTAACGGCACGGTTCTTGCGCCTATTGCGCCGCTGGGTGTCCAGCTCGTCAAGAAGGAACGGATTTATGCGGATCTCTTTTGCCAAGGCGGCTGCGGGTGGCCTCGCCGCCCTCGGCCTGTCGCTGGGTTTGACCACGACGGCCCACGCCTATCCGGCGCTGCCGAACCTGGTGAACCTCAATTTCCAGGACTACACCGGTTCCGCGCCGAAGGACTATTTCACCAACGTCAATCCCGTGGGCTGGGTCGGCGGCGGCGGACTCATTTTCATCGCCAGCACCGCGTCTGGCCACGGCGCCGGGGACAATGGCTATCTCCAAACCTACGGCAACCCGCACGGCGCCTACACCGGCAACTACGTCGAAGCCGATGGCAACCCGGACTATGAGGGCAGCTTCAGCTACATGGTCACCGGCCTCACCGTCGGCCAGAAATACACCCTGACCTTCTATCAGGGCGCCAGCAGCCAGTATGGTTTCGGCTACAACAACTGGACCGGCACCTATACCGGCACGACCAACCAATGGATCGTCTCGCTCGGCCAGAGCGCGCTGGAGCTTCGCGACTCCAACAACATCGATCCGCAGTTCGGCCCGACCAAAGAATACTACAACCCCGATCCGGACGCGAGCGTGGTCGCCTCGCCGCTGATGACCGTGCCGTACCAGGGCACCGTGGGCTGGGAATACGTTTCGGTCGATCTGACCGCCAACGCCACCTCCGCGCTGCTCAGCTTCCTCGCCTGGGGCGACAACGGCAGCACCGTGAACCTGCCGCCGATCGCCTTCCTCGCCGGCGTCAACTCCCCGCCCGGCCTGGGCGTGCCCGAGCCCGCCACGCTGAGCCTGCTGGGCGCCGGCCTGGTCGGCCTCGGCATGCTGCGCCGTCGCCGCAAGGGCTGATCTTCAGCCGCCTTTGAGACGCGCGCCCGGCGGGATACGCTCCCGCCGGGCGCGTAGCGATTTGTTGACCCGTCCGATCCAAGCTTCGTCCGGTCCAGGGGACCCCGCCCGTGCCCAGCTTCCTCGACCTGCCGCACCTGATCGCCTTCCTGCGCAGCCTGCTGTGGCTGAGCACCTGGCTGGTGCTGCTCGCGGTGATCTTCCTGCCGCTGGAATGGCTGTTCGCGGTGCATCCGCGCCGCGTCTTCAGCCGCAAGCTGGCCGGCGATATCGGCTTCTACTTCATCAGCGGCCTGGTGCCGGCCCTGCTGCTGGCCCCCCCGCTCACCCTCGCCGCGATGGGCGCGCACGCGCTGATGCCCTGGCGCGTGCTGCATTTCACCGCGACGATGCCGATCTGGGCGCGCGCCCTCGGCGCCCTGCTGGTCAGCGAAATCGGCTTCTATTGGGGCCATCGCTGGGCGCACCAGATTCCGCTGCTGTGGAAGTTCCACGCGGTGCACCACGACCCGCGCGAGGTCTATTTCCTGGTCAGCGCCCGCGCCCACCCGGTGGACAGCGTGTTCATCCGCCTGTGCGGGCTGGTGCCGGTGTACGTGCTCGGCCTCGCCACCCCGCTCACCGCCGAGGGCGGCGCCGTCTCCGCCGTGCTGGTGCTGCTGTTCATCGTCTGGGGCTTCCTGATCCACGCCAATATCCGCTGGCGCTTCGGCCCGCTGGAATGGCTGGTCTCCACCCCCGCCTTCCATCACTGGCACCACACCCTCTCAGGCCCCCGCGACCGCAACTTCGCCTCGCTGCTGCCGGTGATGGACTGGGTGTTCGGCACCTTCCACCTGCCCCGTAGGGAATGGCCGAAAGACTACGGCATCGACACGCCCCTGCCGGGTTCCGTGGCGGCGCAGCTCGCGCATCCGTTCCGGCCGGAGCCGGAGGCAGCACAGGAAGAAAGCAAGAAAGCAGTTCTTTTTTGAAGAAAAGAACCAAAAAGCTTTTTTGACTGTAGATCCCGTGCGCCGGCACTGTCCGCACGAAGAATAAGCGAGAAAAGTCTTTTTGCTTCTTTTTCTTCAGAAAAAGAAGACGCTTTCTTCCTTGCCTTCCCCCGTCCGCCGATGGCACATCTGCCCGATATCGGCGGAGCGATCCATGGCAATCAACAAGGTCTATCCCGATGCGGTCACGGCGCTCGCGGGCGTCATTCGCGACGGCATCACCATCATGGCCGGCGGGTTCGGCCTGTGCGGCATTCCCACCGCCCTGATCGAGGCGATCCGCCTGTCCGGCGCCAAGGACCTCACGGTGGTCTCCAACAATGCGGGGATCGACGATGCGGGGCTGGGCGTGCTGCTGCAGACGAGGCAGATCCGCAAGATGATCAGCTCCTATGTCGGCGAGAACGCCACCTTCGCCCGGCAATACCTGGCCGGCGAGCTGGAGATCGAGTTCAACCCGCAGGGCACGCTGGCCGAGCGCATCCGCGCCGGCGGCGCCGGGGTGCCCGCCTTCTTCACCAAGACCGGCGTGGGCACCCAGATCGCCGAGGGCAAGGAGGTACGGGAGTTCGACGGCCAGTCCTACGTGATGGAGCGCGGCCTGTGGGCCGACCTCGCCATCGTCCATGCCTGGAAGGGCGATACCGAGGGCAACCTCGTCTATCGGAAGACGGCGCGCAACTTCAACCCGATCATGGCCACCGCCGCCACCGTGACGGTCGCCGAGGTGGAGGAGCTGGTGGAGCCCGGCACCATCGACCCCGACCACATCATCACCCCGGGCATCTTCGTCAAACGCATCGTCAAGCTCGGCAGCGTGGAAAAGCGCATCGAGCAGCGCACCGTGCGCAAGCGCGCGGCATAAGGGAGCACCGCACATGGCCTGGACACGCGACCAGATGGCCGCCCGCGCGGCGCAGGAGATCGAGGACGGGTTCTACGTCAATCTCGGCATCGGCATTCCCACGCTGGTGGCCAACTTCATCCCCGACGGCATCACCGTGCAGCTGCACAGCGAGAACGGCATGCTCGGCATGGGCCCGTTCCCCTGGGAGGGCGAGGAAGACCCCGACCTGATCAACGCCGGCAAGCAGACGGTGACGGAGCTGCCCACCACCAGCTTCTTCGATTCCTCGGCCAGCTTCGCCATGGTGCGCGGCGGGCATATCGACATCTCCATCCTCGGCGCGCTGCAGGTGGCGGAGAACGGCGACCTCGCCAACTGGATGATCCCCGGCAAGATGGTGAAGGGCATGGGCGGCGCCATGGACCTGGTGGCCGGGGTGCGGCGCGTGGTGGTGCTGATGGAACACACCGCCGGCGGCAAGCCCAAGCTGCTCAGCGCCTGCACCCTGCCGCTGACCGGCAAGGCGGTGGTGGACATGGTGGTGACCGATCTCGGCGTGTTCGCCATCGACCGCAAGAAGGGCGGCGTGACGCTGGTGGAAACCGCGCCGGGCGTGTCGGTGGACGACATCCGCGCGGCCACGGAAGCCGCCTTCGCCATCTCGCCCGCCCTGAAGCACGGCACGTCCCTGGCAAGCGTCTAGGGGGTATTGATCGCCCTGGCGTGGGGGGGTATATGCCCGGCTCCCCGCGCGGGGAGATGGGGCCATAGCTCAGCTGGGAGAGCGCCTGAATGGCATTCAGGAGGTCAGCGGTTCGATCCCGCTTGGCTCCACCACCCCGCTCCTGACGCCGCCCGTTGCTGATGCCACGCGTTTCTGATGCCACCCGTTCTGATGCCACTGGTCATCCTCCTCAACGGCGTCGGCAGCGTGGGCAAATCCAGCACCGCCCGCGCCCTCCAGGCCATCGCGACCCGCCCGTTGCTGCATGTCGCCATGGACGCGTTTCTCGACATGCTGCCCGCCGGGCTGCTGGATCACCCGGATGGGCTGACCTTCATTGACGAAGGCGCGGCGGGCTTGGCCGTCCGCTCCGGCCCTGTCCTGCAACGCGCCATGGACGGCATGCGCCACGCCGTCGCCGCCATGGCCGCGGCGGGCAACGACCTCGTCGTCGATGAGGTGATGATCGGCCCCGCCAAGGCCGACGCCTATCGCGCCCTGCTCGGCTTCTGCACCCTGCGTTTCGTTGGCCTGACCGCGCCGCTGGAGGTGCTGGAGGCCCGCGAGCTGGCGCGCGGCGACCGCGCGATCGGCCTCGCCCGCTGGCAGTTTCCCCGCGTGCACGCGGGCATGCGCTACGACCTCACGCTGGACACCAGCATCGCGACGCCGGAGGACTGCGCCCGGCGCATCCGCGCGGAATTCGGGCTGTAGTCAGCCGGCGACGGTCGCGGGGTCGGTGTTCGACCCGCAGACCAGCACGCCGACCCTTGCACCCTCCGGCGGCTGGAACCGGCCGCTGAGCACCGCGGCGAGCGCCGTGGCCCCGCCGGGTTCGGCGACCAGGCGCAGCCGGTCCCACAGCAGGCGCTGCGCCGCGCGGATGGCGTCGTCGGAAACCAGCAGGGCGGCGGCGATATGGGCCTGGGCGAGCGGGAACATCAGCGCGCCCACCTGCCGCGCCCCCAGCGCGTCCGCCGCCACCCCGCCCACCGGGGCCGGCACCGGCTGGCCGGCGGCCAGCGCGTCGTGCAGGGCGGGGCAGGCTTCCGGTTCCACGCTGATCAGCCGCACGCTGCCGGCATACCAGGCCGCCATGCCGCCGATCAGCCCGCCGCCGCCGGTGGCCACCAGCACATGCGTCAGGTCCGGCGCGTCGGCCTGGAACTCGCGCGCCGTGGTGCCCTGGCCGGCCAGCACGTGGGCATGGTCGTAGGCGTGGACCTCGAGCGCCCCCGTCTCCGCCTGCCGGGCGCGGCTGGCGGCCAGCGCCTCCACATAGGTGGCGCCGGTGCGCACCAGGCTTGCGCCGAAACTCTCGATGCGCGCGCGCTTCGCGGCCGGCGTCAGCTCGGGCACGAAAATCTCGGCCGGCACGCCCAGGCTGCGCGCGGCGAAGGCCACCGCCGCGCCATGATTGCCGCCCGAGGCCGCGATCACGCCGGAAGCCGGCAGCTCGCCCGCGTCGCGCGCGGAGAGGATGCGGTTGAAGGCCCCGCGCGGCTTGAAGCTGCCGGCGTGCTGGAGCAGTTCCAGCTTCAGCGTGAGCGGAAAATCCGGCCCCAGCTCACCCGCGGCGAGGCGCAGCAGCGGGGTGTGGCGGACATGCGGGGCGATACGGGCGTGGGCGGCCGCGATGGCCGCGCGATCGACTGGATGCGTCATGGCGGCGGACGCTGGCATGGCCTCGCCATGCCGGCAAGGCAGCGGCGGGCAAGGCGCCCGATCACGCCATATTTCAGCGCATGTCAAAATGAATCTTCCTTTCCGCCTGACGACGCGCCATGGTGAGGGCCAATGCAGATACATGCGAGCTGCGCGGCGAGAGACGGGGCGGCCGTACTGCTGTTGGGACCGCCAGGGTCGGGAAAATCCGATCTGACGCTTCGGCTGATCGATCGTGGATTCATGCTGGTGGCCGACGACAGGGTGGTGATCGAACAGGGACATGCCTCGGCCCCCGCCGGATTGGCCGGGCTGCTGGAAGTGCGCGGGCTGGGCATTCTGCGCCTGCCGCATCTCGATCGCGCGCCCGTGGTCCTGGCGGTGCGGCTCGGGGACGCGGTGCCGCGCCTGCCCGAGCCGGCCCGCCACGAGGAGCTGGACGTGCCGATGCTCGCCCTGGATTCCCGCACCGCGGCCTGTCCCCAGGTCATCTCGCTGGCACTGGACTGCGCGCTCGGCCGGCAGGCGCAACTGGCCGGGGCCTTCGCGCCGTGAGTGACGACCAGACCGTCACCGGCCTGCCCGCCGAGGCGGATTCCCGCCATCGCATCGTGCTGGTCACCGGCCTGTCCGGTGCGGGCCGCGCCTCCATCCTCCGCGCGCTGGAGGACATCGGCTACGAGGCGATCGACAACCCCCCGCTCGAACTGGTGGAGGCGATGGTGCGCCAGCGGCCTGGGGAGACCCGCCGCTTCGTCGCCGTGGGGCTCGACGTGCGCTCGCGCGGCTTCGACCCCGATCAGGTACTGGTCGCCCTCGCCCGGCTGCGCGAAAGCCCCGCCACCCACGCGGAACTGGTCTATGCCTGGGCCGACGAGACGGTGTTGCAGCGCCGCTACACCGAAACGCGGCGCCGCCACCCGATGGCCCCGCAGGGCCGGGTCAGCGACGGCATCGCCGCCGAGCAGAACCTCACCGCCCGGCTGCACGAGGCCGCCGACCTGGTGATCGACACGTCGGACCTGCCGCTCGCCGGCCTGCGCCAGCTCATCGAGCGCCGCTTCGGCCCGGATGCCGCCATCGACCCCCAGCTGGGCCTGTCCGTGGCGCTGATCTCCTTCGCCTATCCGCGCGGCCTGCCGCGCGAGGCCGACCTGGTGTTCGACGCGCGCTTCCTGCGCAACCCGCATTACGACCCCGCGCTGCGGCCGCTGACCGGCCAGGACCCGGCGGTCGGCGCCTATGTGCGGGAGGATATTGATTTCGCGGGGTTCTTCGCCCAGATAACCGGGCTGCTGGGGCTGGTCTTGCCGCGCTTCGTCCAAGAGGGCAAGAAATATGCGACGGTGGCCATCGGGTGCACCGGCGGGCAACACAGATCCGTGTATATCGTCGAGCAATTGGCTGCATATCTGGCGGAAACGGGTTGGCGGGTCACCACCACGCATCGCGAACTCGTGCGTGAGGGCGTGCTCGCCCGCCAGCAGGCGGCGCGCGGCAGCGGCGCCCCTCCCGATCAGGCGAAGGAGGCCTGACACCACATCATGATCGGTCTCGTCCTGGTCACGCATGGCCGTCTGGCCGAGGAATTGCGCTCGGCGATGGAGCATGTCGTCGGCCGCCAACGCAACGTCGCCACCGTGTGCATCGGCCCCGATGACGACATGGAGGGGCGGCGCGCCGAAATCCTGTCGCGCATCACCGAGGTGGATACCGGCGACGGCGTGGTGCTGCTGACCGACATGTTCGGCGGCACCCCCAGCAACCTCGCCATCTCGCAGATGGACCGCAAGGGCGTGGAGGTGATCTCCGGCGTCAACCTGCCCATGCTGGTGAAGCTGGCCAAGGTGCGCTCCAGCCAGCCGCTGGCCGCCGCGGTGGACTGCGCCCAGGCCGCCGGGCGCAAATACATCGCCACCGCCTCCCACATCCTGCCCCAGGCGAAGAACGGGACGTGCGGGTGAGCGGGGAGGCGGAGCCGGCCGGCGCGCCCCCGAGCGGCACCACGATCAGCCGCACGCTGACCATCGTCAACAAGCGCGGCCTGCATGCCCGCGCGGCGGCCAAGTTCGTCGCCGTGGCCGAACGCTTCGGCGCGGAGGTGGAGGTGGAGAAGGACGGCCAGTCCGTCTCCGCCCGCTCCATCATGGGGCTGATGATGCTGGGGGCCGGCATCGGCTCGTCCATCGCGCTGCGCGCCGAGGGCTGGGACGCCAAGGAGGCGCTGGACGCGCTCGCCGGCCTGGTGGAAGCCGGCTTCCATGAACAGGACTGAGCCGGCCCAGGCACCGCAGGGCCACGCCACGCCCGGCCGGGCGAGCACGCCGCGCGCCGCGCGGCCGGAGCGCCGGCTGATCGGCATTCCCGTCTCCGCCGGGGTGGCGATCGGCCCGATCTTCGGCTCGGCCGAGCCGCCCACCCAGGTCACCCGCACCAAGATCCACGCCGCCGACGCCCAGGCCGAAATCAGCAAGTTCGAGGCGGCGATCCTGCAATCGCGCAAGCAGTTGCAGAAGCTGCGCGCCCGGCTGGGCATCCTGCCCGAGGACAGCCAAGCCGAGATCGCCCCGCTGCTGGACGCCTACCTGGCGATGATCGGCCCGTCGCGCCTGGTGCGCGGGTCGCGGCGGCGCATCGCCGAAACCCTGGTCTCCGCCGAGACGGCGGTGATCGACGAATGCGAGGCGATCGCCGAGGCCATCATGGCCATGCCGGCGGACGGCGACCCGTCGGGGCGCAAGCGCCGGGCGGAGGAGGTGCGCGAAATCTCCCGCCGGCTGCTGCGCAACCTGACCCGCACGCCGTTCCGCAGCTTCGCCGGCCTGCCGGCGGGGGCCGTGCTGGTGGCCGAATCCCTGCGCCCGGCCGATGCCGCCCTGCTCAACCCCGGCCAGCTCGCCGGCGTGGCCACGGATGAGGGCGGCTCGGACGGCCACACCGCCATCATGCTGCGCGCCATCGGCGTGCCCGCCGTGCTCGGCGCCGCCGGCCTCGCCCAGGCCGCCAAGCCCGGCGACATCGTGGTGGTGGACGGCAGCACCGGCGAGGTGGTGGTGAATCCCTCCACCGCCACGCTCGCCGCCGCGCGCCGCGCCGTCACCGCCTTCGCGCGCGAGGTGCAGCGCCTCGGCCGCCTGCGCCGCCTGCCCTCCGTCAGCCAGGATGGGGTGAGGGTGGAATTGCAGGCCAATCTGGAAATCCCGGCCGAACTGCCGCTGATCGCCCAGTCCGGCGCGGCCGGCATCGGCCTGCTGCGCAGCGAGTTCCTGTTCATGAACCGCGAGACGCTGCCCGACGAGGACGCCCAGTTCGAGACCTATCGCGGCGTGGTGGAGGCGATGGAGGGCGACCCCGTCACCATCCGCGTGCTCGACTGGGGCGGCGAAAAGGACATCGAGGCCCTGCAGGGCGAGGGGCTGGTGCCCGAGGTGGCGGACCAGAATCCCGCCCTGGGCCTGCGCGGCATCCGCCTGCTGCTGCGCGAGACCGAGCTGTTCGAAACCCAGCTCGCCGCCATCCTGCGCGCCGCGGCGTTCGGCCCGGTGCGGGTGCTGCTGCCCATGGTCACCACCGTCGGCGAGGTGCGCGCCGCCCGCGACCTGTACGACCGCGTGCTGCGCCGCCTGCGCCGGCGCGGCGAATGGCTGCCGGAACGCGCCCCGCCCATGGGCATCATGATCGAGACCCCCGGCGCCGCGCTCTCGGCCGACGCGCTGGCGGCGGAGGCGGATTTCTTCGCCATCGGCACCAACGATCTGTCGATGTACACGCTCGCGGTGGATCGTGGGGAATCCGACGTCGCCCATCTCTACGACCCGCTGCACCCCGCCGTGCTGCGCCTGGTGCAGTTCGCCGCCCAGGCCGCCATCGGCAGCGGGCTGCCCGTCTCGATCTGCGGCGAAATGGCGGCCAATCCCAAGCTCACCCCGCTGCTGGTGGGGCTGGGCATCCGCAGCTTCAGCATGAACGCCGCCGGCGTTCCCCGGGTGAAGCAGGCCATCCGCGCGCTGGACGTGGGCGGCTGCGAGGCCTTCGCCGCCGCCGTGATGCACGAATCCGATCCCGCCCGCATCCAGGCGCTGATGGAGGCCGGTCCGGGCTGACATGCACACCGATCTTGAGTTCGACTGCGCCGTCGTCGGCGCGGGTATCGTGGGGCTGGCGCATGCGCTGTGGGCAAGGCGGCATGGGCTGTCCGTGGCGGTGGTGGAGCGCGACGGCGCGGCGGCCGGCGCCTCGATCCGCAATTTCGGCTTCGTCACGGTCACCGGCCAGGAGGAGGGGCGCACCTGGCGCCGGGCGATGCGCAGCCGGGACATCTGGGCGGACGTCGCGCCTCAGGCGGGGATCGCGGTGGTGCATCGCGGCCTGACCGTGGCGGCGCGGCGGCGGGAGGCGCTGGAGTGCCTCGAACAATTCGCCGCCGGGCCGATGGGCGCGGGCTGCCGCCTGCTCGGCGCGGCCGAATTGACGGCGCCTTTCCAGCCCGGCCTGGCCGGCGGGCTGTGGAGCCCGCACGAGCTGCGGGTGGAAAGCCGCACCGCCATTCCGCTGCTCGCCGCCTGGCTGGAGGCGCAGGGGGTGACCTTCCTGCGCGGCACCGCCTGCCACGGCGTGGCCGAAGGGCGGCTGGCGACCACGGCGGGGACGATCCGCGCCGGGCAGATCGTGGTGTGCCCGGGCCCCGATCTCGCCACCCTGTTTCCGGAGGTGATGGCGCGCCGCGCGGTACGCCTGTGCAAGCTGCACATGATGCGGGTGGCGGATCCCGGCCGGCGTCTGCCCTCGGCGGTGATGAGCGATCTCGGGCTGGCGCGCTATCTCGGCTATGCCGGCTGCCCCGGCCTGCCGGCGCTGATGGCCCGGCTGGCGGGGGAGCAGCAGGCCCAGCTCGACAACGGCGTGCATCTGATCGTGGTGCAGAGCGAGGACGGTTCGCTGGTGGTGGGGGACAGCCATCACGGTGTGGTCGCGCCCGACCCGTTCCAGCCGGAGGCGGTGGACCGGCTGATCCTCGACGAATTGTCGCTGGTGCTGGACCTGCCGGAGCCCCGGGTGAGCGAACGCTGGGTGGGTTTCTATCCCACCGCCGAGACCACGGCCTTCGTGGAGGCGCCGATGCCCGGCGTGCGCCTGGCCCTGGTGACCAGCGGCACCGGCGCCAGCACCGCCTTCGCCATCGCCGAGGAGGTGATGGCCGACCTGCTCGGCCTCACGCCGCCGCCGCATGCCCTGGGAGGGGCGCCATGACCGAACTTCTGGCGCCCCAGGCGCTGATCCTCGACTGGGCCGGCACGGTGGTGGACCACGGCAGCCGGGCGCCGATGGGCGCCTTCGTGCGGGCCTTCGCGGAATTCGGCGTGGCGATTTCCATCGCCGACGCGCGGGGACCGATGGGCATGGCGAAATGGGACCATATCCGCGCCGTCGGCCAGGCGCCCGCCGTCGCCGCCGCGTGGCAGGCCCGGCACGGCCGCGCGTTCGGCGAGGCGGATGTGCGCGCGATCTTCGACGTGTTCGAACCGATGAACATCGCCAGCGTGCGCGCCCATGCCGATTTCATCCCGGGCGCGCGCGACGCCATCGCGGCACTCAAAGCGCGCGGCCTGCGCGTGGGGGCCACCACCGGATATACCCGCGCGATCATGGACGTGGTGGAGCCGATCGCCGCCGCCGGGGGCTACGCGCCGGAGCTCACCGTGTGCGCCGGCGACCTGCCGGCCGGGCGGCCGACGCCGCTGATGATGTGGTATGCCATGGCACGCATGGGCGTATGGCCGGCGGCGACCGTGGTGAAGGTGGACGACACGCCGGTGGGCATCGGCGAGGGTGTGGCCGCCGGCACCTGGACGGTGGGGCTGGCGCTGTCCGGCAATATGTGCGGATTGTCGGCGGAGGAGCTGGCGGCGCTGGGGCCGGCGGAGCGGGCACCGATCCGCGACGCCGCCGCCGCGGCGTTCCGCGCGGCCGGGGCGGATTTCGTGATCGACAGCCTGGCCGACCTGCCGCCGGTGATCGACGCCATCGCCGCTCGGCTGGCGGCCGGCCGACGTCCCGGCCAAACGACCTGAAGGAGAGCTGCGAGATGCGTGGATTGTTCGTGGACGCCACCGAGGAACTGGCTGGCGTATTCCGCCAGATGTACCGGCCTGGCCAGGACCCCGAATGCGGCGTGCACATGCAGGACCATGTGCGGCCCGAGGAGCTGCCCGGCCTGCTTGCCGGCCAGGATTTCGTGCTGAACGACCGTACCTTCATGCCCACCGAGATCATGCGCCAATGCGCCGGGCTGAAGCACGTCATCTTCCTGGGCACCGGCGCCCGCAGCTACATGAACCCCGAGGAGCTGGAGGCGGCGGGCATCACCGTCCACACCATCAAGGGCTATGGCGATACCGCGGTGGGCGAGCATGCCATCGCGCTGATGTGGGCGGGCGCGCGGGACCTCGCGCGCATGGACCGCGGCATCCGCCAGGGCCAGTGGCTGCGCAGCGAGGGCATGCAGCTCACCGGCAAGACGCTCGGCCTGCTCGGCTTCGGCGGCATTGCCGGCGAGGTGGCGCGCATCGCGGCGGGTTCGGGCATGCGGGTGATCGCGTGGAACCGCACGCCCCGCAGCGCGCCGGGCGTGACCTTCGTCGATCTCGACACGCTGCTCGCCGAATCGCATGTGCTCAGCCTGCATCTGCTGCTGACCGACGAGACGCGGCATTTCCTGGATGCCCAGAGGCTGGCGAAGCTGCGGCCGGGTGTGCTGCTGGTGAACACGGCGCGCGGCGCGCTGGTGGACGAGGCGGCGATGATCGCCGCCCTGCGCAGCGGCGCGATCGGCCATGCCGCGCTCGACGTGTTCGACGAGGAGCCGCTGCCGGCGGATTCGCCGTTCATCGGTCTGGAGAACGTGACGCTGTCCGCGCACAGCGCGTTCCGCACGCCGGAGGCCAGTGAGACGCTGCTGCGGCGGGCGCTGGACATCGCCGTGAAGGTGGCCGGATAGAGCCCCTGACGGCTCCTCCTCCACCATTCTTCGCACGCCAAGCCTCGCTTCGTCGCGTTGGGCGCTGTCAAGGCCCTTGAGCAAGCATGCCCAGGACAGCGCCCAACGCAACGCAAGCACAATCGGACAGGCGGAGGAGCCGAAGCCCGCCGCTCAGTGCCCCCGCAGAATCTGGCTCAGGAACAGCTGAAGCCGGTCCGTCTGCGGGTTTTCGAACATCGCCGTCGGCGTGCCGGATTCCACGATCTCGCCGCGGTCCATGAACACCACGCGGTCGGCCACTTGGCGGGCGAAGCCCATTTCGTGGGTGACGCACACCATGGTCATGCCGTCCTCGGCCAGGCCGATCATGGTGTCGAGCACCTCCTTGATCATTTCGGGATCGAGGGCGGAGGTCGGTTCGTCGAACAGCATGATCTTGGGCCGCATGCACAGCGCACGGGCGATGGCCACGCGCTGCTGCTGGCCGCCCGAGAGCTGGCCGGGATATTTCTTGGCCTGCTCGGGGATCTTCACGCGGGTGAGGTACTGCATGGCCAGCGCCTCGGCCTCGTCCTTGGGCATCTTGCGCACCCAGATCGGCGCCAGCGTGCAGTTCTCCAGAATGGTGAGGTGCGGGAACAGGTTGAAGGACTGGAACACCATGCCGACCTCGCGGCGGATGGTGTCGAGCGCCCGCAGATCGTCGGTCAGCTCCGTGCCATCGACGACGATGCGACCCTCCTGGTGCGTCTCCAGCCGGTTGATGCAGCGGATCATGGTGGACTTGCCGGAGCCGGACGGCCCGCACACCACCACCTTCTCCTTCTGGGCCACGGTCATGGACACGTCGCGCAGCACGTGCATGGCGCCGTACCACTTGTTGACCTTGTCCAGAACGATGGCGGGGGCGTCCGCCTGGGTTTGACTCATGCGATCGGTTTCCTCGTGTCAGCGCCGCACCGAGCGGCCCAGGTATTTTTCGACGCCGCGGCTGTAGCGCGCCATCACGTAGCAGAAGGCAAAGTAGATCACCGCCAGGAACAGGTACACCTCGGAGGAGAAACCCTGCCAGACCGGGTCGGCCAGCGCCACCTTGCCCGAGGTCAGCAGGTCGAAGATGCCGATGATCAGCACCAGCGACGTGTCCTTGAAGAAGCCGATGAAGGTGTTGACCAAGGGCGGGATCACCAGCCGCAGCGCCTGCGGCAGGATGATCAGCCCGGTCTTCTGCCAGAACGAAAGGCCCATCGCGTCCGCCGCCTCGTACTGGCCCTTGGGCAGCGCCTGCAGTCCGGCGCGCACCACCTCGGCGAGATAGGCGGCGGAGAACAGGATGATCGCCACCTGGGCGCGCAGCAGCTTGTCCGGGTTCAGCCCGGCGGGCATGAACAGCGGGAACATCACGCTGGCCATGAACAGCACGCTGATCAGCGGCACGCCGCGGATCAGCTCCACATACACCACGCACAGGATCTTCACGGCCGGCATGGTCGAGCGTCGGCCGAGGGCGACGAAGATCGACAGCGGAAAGGCGAAGGCCAGGCCGAACGTGGCGAGGATCAGGGTGATCGGCAGGCCGCCCCAGGAATCGTTCGGCACGTATTCCATGCCGAGCACGCCGCCCCACATCAGCAGGCCGATGACCGCGAGCGTCACCACCCAGACCAGCAGCAGCTCCTTGCGCCAGAACCGGCGCATGGCGGAGACGGCGTAGAGGCCGATGAACAGGAAGATGCAGATCGCCGGCCGCCATTGCGCATCGTACGGGTAGCGGCCGAACAGGATGAAGCGCCACTTGTCGCCGATCACCGCCCAGCAGGCACCCACGCCCCGCGCGTCACGGCAGGCGGTGGAATCGAGCGTGCCGTTGGCGTTCGACGGCACGGTCCAGATCGCGTTGATGAAGGCCCAGTCGATGAACCCGATCGCCCAGCGGACGATGAGATAGGCCAGCGCCAGGGTGACGGCGGTGGACAGCCAGGAATTGAACAGATTGGCCCGCAGCCAGGCGATCGGGCCATAGACCAGGGCCGGCGGCTGTTCGCGATGGGCGACGCCCGTGGCGGCGACGGTGGTCGTGCTCATGCTCAGCGCTCCACCAGCGCGATGCGCGCGTTGTACCAGTTCATGAACAGGCTGATGGACAGCGAAATGGTGAGGTAGCAGGCCATGATGATGGCGATGCCCTCGATCGCCTGCCCCGTCTGGTTCAGCGTGGTGTTGGAGATCGACACCAGATCCTGGAAGCCGATCGCCACCGCCAGCGAGCTGTTCTTGGTGAGATTCAGGTATTGGCTGGTCATCGGCGGCACGATCACCCGCAGCGATTGCGGCAGCACGATCTTGCGCATCACCGTGCCGCGCCGCAGCCCCAGCGCCCCGCCCGCCTCCCACTGGCCGTTGGGCACGGCGAGGATGCCGGAGCGCACGATCTCGGCGATATAGGCGGCGGTGTAGAGGGTCAGGCCGACCAGCAAGGCGCCGTATTCCGGGCTGACCGTGCCGCCGCCGACGAAGTTGAAGCCGCGCAGCTGGGGCATGTCGAGCGTGAACGGCGCGCCGAGTGCCGCCCACACCACCAGCGGCAGGCCGACGATCATCGCGATGCCCGCCGGCCACACGCGCGGGCGCACGCCGGTCTCCTCCTGCTTGCGGGTGGCGGCGCGCGACCAGGCCCAGGTGCCCAGGCAGCCCAGGATGAGGGCAGCGAATGCCCACCAATGCGCCGCCTCCCAGTTCAGCAGCGGCAGCTTGATGCCGCGATTGGAGAGGTACACGCCCTCCACCGGATGGAAGGACTGCCGCGGCGCCGGCAATTCCTGCATCAGCGCGTACCAGAACAGCAGCTGCAGCAGCACGGGGATGTCGCGCACCACCTCGACATAGACGCTGGCCAGCCGCGACAGCAGCCAGTTGCGCGACAGCTTGGCGATGCCCACCAGCGTGCCCCAGATGGTGGCGAGCACGATGCCCACCACCGCCACGCGCAGGGTGTTGAGCACGCCGATGATCAGCGCGTGACCATAGGTGTTGACGGCGGGATCGTAGGGAATGAGGTGCTCGCCGATCGGGATGCCGGCCACCCGGCCGAGAAAGGCGAAGCCGGTGGCGATCCGCCTTGCCGCGAGGTTCTGCGCGGTGTTCGAGATCAGGTACCAGAGAACCAGCGCCACGCCGCCGACGATGAGCACCTGGAAGACGATGGCGCGAAAGCGCGGGTCGGACCAACTCAGCTCCAGCCGTTTGGCGGGGGGCTTGCGCGCGGCGACCAGGCGAGGATCGGCGGAGGAAGCGGACATATCGTTCTGGCGGCTCCGTGGTTGGCGGAGGGTGAAGGCAAGAAGCGGGCCATCCCATGCAGGTCAGCCTTGCGCACAGTGTGGGGCAGGCCGGCCGGCAAGATCAACCCGGCATGAAAACGGCCGCCCCGGAAGGTCCGGGACGGCCGCTCCGCAGTCGGTATGTCCGCGTCAGCGAACGGGCGGCGAATACTGCAGGCCGCCCTTGTTCCAGAGATTGTTGATGCCGCGCGGCACGCCCATCACGGTGATGTTGCGGTCCCAGATCTCGCCGTAGTTGCCCACCTGCTTGATCTCGTTGAACGCCCATTTGTTGTCGATGCCGAGCGCCTTGCCCATGTCGCCTTCCAGCCCGAGCAGGCGGCGCACTTCCGGCACGTTGCTGGTCAGGAAGCTGTCCACGTTCTTGCTGGTGATGCCGTATTCCTCGGCGGTCAGCAGCGCGAAATAGGCCCAGCGCACGGCGTCGAAGAACTTGTCGTCGCCCTTGCGCACCATGCCGCCCAGCGGCTCCTTGCTGATGATGTCCGGCAGCAGGGTGAGTTCGTTGGCCTTCGCCCCCTGCTGGAAGCGGAACGCCGCCAGCGCCGAGGAGTCGGTGGAGTAGGCGTCGCACCGCCCGTTCATGAACGAGCGCTGGATTTCACTCAAATCCTCGATGAGGATCGGGGTGAATTTCAGGTTGTTGACGCGGAAATAGTCGGCGATGGCCAGCTCGGTGCTGGTGCCCGGCTGCACGCAGATCGTCGCGCCATCCAGCTCCTTGGCGCCCTTCACGCCGGTGGAGGTCTTCACCAGGAAGCCGGTGCCGTCATAGTAGTTCACGCTGGCGAACATGCCGCCGAGATTGGCCTCGCGCCCCAGCGTCCAGGTGGTGGAGCGGTAGAGCAGGTCCACCTCGCCCGATTGCAGCGCGGTGAAGCGGTTCTGGGTGGTGAGGTTGACGAAGCGCACCTTGTTGGCGTCGCCCAGGATGGCGGAGGCCACGGTGCGGCAGAAATCGGCGTCGATGCCGCGCATCACGCCCTGGCTGTCCGGCAGCGAGAACCCGGCGACGGCCCCGGCCACGCCGCAGACCACCTGGCCGCGCTTGGTGATGTCGTCGATCGTCTTGGAGCCGGAGCCCTGGGCGAAGGCGGGGGCGGCGAGCAGCGAGGTCGCCAGCAGCGCGCCGAATGCGGCGAAGGGGCGGATCATACAATTGTCTCCCATCATTGGCGGGGTAGCCCCGCGAGGGCCGCACAATGCTGTGGCTTGCGCATCAGATCAATCCCGCCATGCGCCACAAGCAATCCTTGCGGGGACCCGGAGGGCTGCTAGCCTGCGGCCATGCAGATTCTGTTCTCCAACGCCCGTATCGTCGATGCCACCCGCGCGGAGCCCGAGGAGGGGCACGTGCTGGTGGAGGACGGGGTGATCCGCGACCTCCACGCCCGGCCCATCGCCGCCCCCGACCGGCTGGTGCTGGACCTGCGCGGGCGCACGTTGATGCCGGGGCTGATCGACTGCCACGTGCATGTGGTCGCCAGCATGATTAACCTGGCCGCGGTCGCCCAGCTGCCGGACGCGATGGCGGTGCTACGCAGCCTGCCGTTGATGAAGGCGATGCTCGATCGCGGCTTCACCACGGTGCGCGACGTGGGCGGCGCGCCCTTCGCGCTGGCCGAGGCGGTGGCGCAGGGCCTGGCGGTGGGGCCGCGGCTGGTGGTGTGCGGCAAGGCGCTGTCGAAAACCGGCGGCCATGCCGATCTGCGGCCCCGGGCGGATTGGCACGAACCCAATCGCTGGCGGCGCAATTTCGGCGCCATGGGCCGCATCGCCGACGGGGTGGACGAGGTGCGCCGCGCCTGCCGCGAGGAGCTGCGCGAGGGTGCCGCCTTCATCAAGATCATGGCCAATGGCGGCGTCTCCAGCCCCTGTCTCTTATACACATCTGACGCTGCCGACGAACTCTAGGGTGTA